>JBDSJW010000176.1:0-10749 GCA_039917235.1 Kapaibacterium sp. (SeqCode)
CTAGTGGTCCCCGTCAAACAGTGTGCAACTTATGGAGCTTCGCCCGAGCACGTTTGACTTTTTCGAGAATATCTGCTGCTTTGGCAGTCCAAATGAACGGCTTTGGACATGTATTATGGCCGACAATATACTTGTCGATCGCATCGATCAGTTCGGCAACAGATCGGAAGACGCCGCGTCGCAGGCGGTTTTCGGAGATGTCACGAAAGAACCGTTCGACCATATTCATCCACGATGCACTCGTCGGAGTAAAATGCACGTGGAACCGCCGGTTGCGTTTGAACCAGGTGACAACCGTGGGATGCTTGTGCGTTGCATAATTGTCGCAGATAATGTGGATCTCCTTGTCGACGGGCGCTGAACGCTTGATCAGATTGAGAAATGTGATCCACTCCTGATGCCGATGCTTCGGCATGCATGTCCCGATGACCGATCCATCAAGGATATTTAATGCCGCGAATAATGATGTTGTGCCATGGCGCTTGTAATCGTGGGTCATCGTGCCGTTGCGGCCTTTCTTCAGAGGGAGGCCCGGCTGACCTTGCCCCGTTAAGGTGGAGACGGGTTTGAGATTGCGTGATCGCGCTCAAACTCGATCGGGCTGCGATAGCCTAACGTCGAGTGCAGTCGCTCACGGTTGTAAAACACCTCGATGTACTCGAAGATCGCCGCGCGAGCCTCCGCTCGACGTGCGTAGATATGGCCATTGATCAGCTCCCGTTTCAGCGTGCCGAAGAAGCTCTCGCTCGGCGCGTTATCCCAACAGTTGCCCCGACGGCTCATGCTCTGCTTCACCGCATTGCCGCGGCACAACTGCCCGATCCCCGTCGCCGCGTACTGGCTCCCTTGATCGGAGTGCAACAGCAGATCGTGATTGATCGGCTTGTCCGACAGTGCCATCGTGATCGCCTGGCGAACGAGCGCTTCATCGATCCGCTGGCTCATCGACCAGCCAACCACACGACGACTGAACAGATCAATCACCACCGCCAGGTACAGCCACCCCTCATCTGTCGCGATATAGGTGATATCGCTCGTCCATTTCTGATGCGCCGCGCTGGCCGTGAACTGCCGAGCAAGCAGATTCTTCGCCACCGGATGCCGGTGGTTCGAGTCGGTCATGCGGACGCGCCGACGAGGCGTCCGTGCCCGTAGCGAACACTGCCGCATCAAGCGGGCAATGCGTTTGCGGGCGATGTGTACCCCGTTGCGACGCAGTGCCTGGTGCACACGCGGTGCGCCGTAGCGTCCACGGCTCGTCGTGAAGATCTCAACGATGCGTTCTTTCAGTGCCGCATCACCGCACGCGCGGTCACTCGCGGGCCGTTTCTGCCAGGCATACTATCCCGACGAGCTCACCTCCAACACGCGGCACATCAGCTCAACGGAAAACTGCTCACCATGAGCAGCAATGAAGCTGAAGCACTCCTCTGGCGCTACTTCTGCGGAGGCTGTGCGAAGTAGCCCACGACCTTCTTTAGGATATCGCGCTCCTGCTTCAGCAGCTCGTTCTCCTTCTGCAATCGCTTGATCTGCTGCTCGGGCGTCTCGGACTCCGCCACCGGCAGGCGATGGGCATACCGTGCCTCGCGCCGCCACTCGTACAACCTGTGACTACCAATCCCGAGATCACGGGCGATCTGCGCGACCGGTTTGCCGCTGGTCACCGTCAGGCGCACCGCTTCATCGCGGAACTCCCGCGTGTAGCTCTGGCGTCCCTCGGACGTCGTCGTTTTCTTGTTGTTCATGAACACCTCCTCAGGGAATTTAACCCTCTTTTTTGTGTCCACTATATCGGGGCAAGATCACCCGTTCCTGTATGTCTACTTTATCTGGGCCGGTTCATAACGACAGGTTGCTAATAGGTGAAATCGAACCGTCCTTCGGTGATATGAACGGAATCACCGGATGCGTTGCCGGCGTTGAAGCTGAACGTGCCGGCAACGATTCCTTTCGCCGTGTCCAGCGCAGTGATCGTCAGCTCGTGCACGCCGCGGGGAGCGGTGTAGGTAACATCCACCATCTTATCGACGAACTCCGCCGAGTCGATCACGTAGCGCCCGGTTCCGGTTATCGAGTCACAATTCATCTGAATCACCTCATCCCGTCCCTTGCCGAACACCTCCTCGTGAACCGCAAAAACGATCAGTTGACCCTTCCAGAAACGCCCGAACGTACCATAGCCCGGCGTGATGGAGGATGTGGAATTCCACACCTGCTGATTGACGCGGCACCCCAGAATATTCTTCCCTTCGCTTGTGGGAGCGATCAGCGTATCACCGTCGTTTGACCCGCACCCGAGGCACCCCGCGATGACGGCGGTGAGAATGACGCGGCGTATCAGCGGCATGAGGTGCCACGCCTGTATCTGCTCGATAATTCTTTTCATGGCTTATCAGTATCTATCGGCATTGTGAACAATCGGTTTCCCCCTCATGACCGTCGCAAGAAGAGGGAACCGATTGAACGTTATCATGATTCATCGTCGAAGGCCGGATGGCTGCTCATCGCACCACCATCATCTCCCGTGATTGGCCCGACGTTCCATAGCGGAGGCTGTAGTAATAGACACCAGGGCGCAGCGTTGAAACATCGTACTTCACGCTGAACGATCCAGCGTTGTGCAAAGGCTCATCCACGAGCACCGCCACAGTGCGGCCAAGCAGATCGGAAACCGTAAGCTGCACCGGCCCCCGCGTCCCGACCGTGTAGCGTATCACCGTGCTGGTGGAGGCTGGATTGGGAAAGTTCTGCGCCAGCGCGTTTCCTGCTCCCGCCACTGCATTCCCTTCGCCAATCGACTCCGGTGCCCGTCGTGGCGGCGGCGGGAAGGTGTGGCATGGAACGTTCGCATCGATATGCGCCCAGAAGTTGCTCCCCAGTACCGCGCCCATCCCCGGCTTCAGGATGATCTTGCTCCCCGCGACAAACTCGACATCGGCTCCCGACTGGACAGTGACCGGGCCGGTAGCGTATCCCCAGCCGGAGGGAATGACGTTGTTGCCGGCGTCGAGCTCGACATCCGCCTCGAAATCGATGACGCCGCTCAGGCTTCGGTTCTGCACATAGACGTGATCGGTGAAGATCTCCCGTGCGAGGATTAGCGATCTCATCTCATTATTGAGCGTCACATGCCTCTCGGCCGTCGACGGAGCATAGTACGTGTCGAAGGGGGTCTTGCCAGTAGAGACGACATTGTTCCCCCCGATATCATAGAAAAGATCGTTCGAGTAGGGAGGGGCGATATCGAGCGAACTGACCGACGGGATAAAGCAGTGATGATCCCCCGCATCGAGCGACACGGAGTACAGGCTCTGGGCTATCTGTTTGTGATAGTCCCACCACGATCCAGGAGCGTTGTCGAGCGGCGGAGTCCCCGAGATGCTTCTGGAATAATGTGTTAGAAAGACATTGAACTCGAAGATCTCTTTGCATCCATCATTCGGGGCCGGCACCGACCATATTTCGATATGAGGATCGGGTAGGTAATTTAATTCAAGATGCCCATCCAGCAGTTTGGTTCCCGGATTGAATCCCTGCCCGGACATATCGACAGTCCCGTTGATCAAGGCGATATTCCTGGTCCTAGAGGGATAGCCTATGGAATTCAGCGCGTTGATCAGCCCCGTACGCAGAGCGTTCTGCGTATACGACAGGCTGATATGGCAATATCCGCCGTATGTGATATCGCTGATATGATACATCAGTAGCTCTTTTGCCGCCGGACACGAAAGGACATTCTGGTACCTTGGCGGAACGTGCTGCTGCAGCGCCGCGAACATCGACTGCACGCCAAGGGGGACGTTCGCCCCCCTGTGGGGAGCATCAAAGGATACGTAGAGCCTTGCATGGTGCTCCTCCGCGCGGGACTCCATATCCGCAAGGGCGTACCTGGCGATCACCCCTCCCATGCTGGCGCCGATTACCACCAGTTCATGATGGCTTCCATTAAGCTCCTTTTCGGCATTGACTTGATCAATGACTGTCTCCAGGAGATAAGCGTTCCTGACGATATAATCCCCGCCATTGCTGAAGTTGAGGATTAATACATCATACCCCGCGGCCCGGAGATCGGATATGAAGCCTGAATAATCGGTCCAGATATTCAGTGTGGATTTCTCATTGGCCGGGTCGAACCCCTCCACCAGAATCACCGGCTTCCGCATGGCGGTGTTGCCACAATCGCTGTACAGAATAAGGGCATCCCCGGTGGCATGTTCTCCGTTATAGGCCCTGGCGGCTGTCAGACCCGGCCACCCCGTCGTATGGCCCAATACACTTATGCTCTCCGAGCTGGTCACCCTCTTGACCAGCAGGGCAAACGACGCGGACAATGTATCGCCGTCCGTGGTGATCATCCTCAATGTGAGCGTCTTGGCGCCAACGCTGTTATAGGCCACCGAAACCGCTGCCCCCACCGTTACCTGTACGAAGCCAGAGCCGTTTCCTGCGTCAAGCTCCATCTGGCTGATCGTATCATTCCTGTTGCTGAACATCATCCGGCTGTCGATGATGAACCGCGCCGAATCGTTCTGGTCCAGATCATCTATCAATGTGCTGGCCACAAACGCTCTGTGGACCTCGTATGGCGAGGATGGGCGTCCGGGGACATCGTGCAGTTGATTTCCCGAGATGGAGATAAGGCTGTCGTCAACGGCGGTTGCCGATATCTGATCGTAGTTGAAGTTCAACACTCCTATGGGGATAAGGCTCTGATCTCTGAGATCGGCCGTCCACTTCTCCACCGTATCAAGCCTGATTATCGTTGGCGTAGAGACCGCCGCGTGGTAGAGGCTCAGATAGAATCCCTCCCAGCGAAGGTAGGAGTTGAGGGTATCGCATCCGCTCTGCCCTTCATATCCGGGAAGATTCATGAAGGGCAATCCCTTGTTGATAAGAAGCCCCGTGGAGAGATAGGTTGTATCTAGGTCCATGTACAATGTGTCCATCTGTGTGTCCAGATCGCTCCACGTCTGCGTCGAATCCTGTGCCCATGCGGTGGAGGCCACCAGCATGAGAAATATGATGATGTAGTAGCGTCTCATAAGCTGTTCGTCGTTTAGGTGTAAGTGGAAATATTCATGCTCCCGATCGGGGAGGGAAGCAACGCGCAACCAGGGGGGGGCCCGGCAACGGCGCCGTGCAACGTCCGGCGAAGCATCATGCTCCGGTCGGCCTATCGCCCTTCCTGATCGTTCACCTCACGACGTAGCTGCTGATTCTCACTCTCCAGGGTCTTCAGGCGCTTGTCTTGATCGATAACATACAGCGTCAGTTCCTCCACCTTCTTCAGCAGGAGTGCCTGCATATCCCCGACGTTAATGCCTTCGGTTTTCACATCGGCTGCGGAGGGGATTTCCGGCAGATGACGGTCGCGCATGATACTCTTCTCAAGCTCCGCGAGGGGCATCAGCCGGTATCCGTTATCGAACACATAATCGGCCCAGGGAATGCTCGGCTCCAGCACCTGAAGCTCGCGTGCGCCGATCTTCCCCTCCACAGCCAGGCGGAAGCTCCCCATAGTGTGCGTGCCGATGCCCACATTACCCTCGATTGTGACATCGCCATTGCTCTGAACGGCCATCCGTTCCTGCTCAGCACCACCGACGCCGGTGCTGAAGCGGATTACGCCGCTTGTTGTCTGCGCGGAAAGGATCAGATCCTCGGCCTGAGCGCTGGATCGGATGACCATATCATTCGGCGTGGAGATATTGGAATAATCGTACTTGTTGGCAACGATCGCAATCTGTCCCATCGCCATCGTCGATCCAGTTCCGCGCGCGATCCTGAACGTCCCATTCTGAAGATGAAGCTTGTCATCCGGCGATGTGGTGCCAATGCCAACCTCTCCCCCCGCCTGCGCGGTGATGATGGCATCGGACCATGCGGTGACGGCATCGCTCGACCCATTCTTGTTACCCAGCGCCAGCACGAACTTTCCCCCCGACTCAATATTCCCCAGGTTCCAGACGTTCCCTGCACTCCCGGACTTCGGCTGGATCGCGACCACGCCTGGACCACCGGCACTGTTCGGTCCCACGGTGCAGTACCCCTGAAGGTTGCTGTTGCCCAGGATATGCATGTCACCCACCACATCCAGCTTCACTGCCGGCGTGGTTCCGATGCCGAACTTTCCCGAGGGGTCCACCGTCACCAGCTCCTCCCCCTGCTGTTTCCGAATCTGGAAATAGGTATTCCCGCTTCCTGTCTTCTTGCCAATACTGAAATCGACGCCAGGCCCTGATGTGAATGCGATACCGCCATAGGTGGCGGAGCTGTCGTGAACCTCCAGAATCGTCCCAGGATTGTTTCCACCAACCGAGGGATATGCGCCAACCACCAACTGATACTTCGGATCGTTGGTTCCTATTCCCACCCATCCGCTGTCGGTGATCGTCATCCGCTCGTGATCGCGGTATGGCGGGATAACGTAGCCGATCGGAAGCGGATTCGGCAGCCGGGTGGTAGTTGCGAACCGGATGCTCCCTCCCTGAGTGCTGGCATCCCCTCTGGTAACAGCCGCCAGTATCAGATCCCCCTTCTCCACGTTGATCACCGCATCCCCTAATTTCTGTATTGCCGACCATTCAGGCAGCCCGTTGAAAATTGCTGGCCCCGCCGCGATCCCCCAGTGGGTCTGTGACCGGAGTGTCGCGGAGCTGCTCCCTGTCAGATATAGCTGCTGGTTGATATTGGGAATGATGGCCGGGGGATTACCGCCGTTCATGACGCTGAAATTCCAGAGCGACGCGGGGAGCCCCGGCGCGATCGGGCCGCCCGGCCCTCCTCCCACCGCAATAGTGATAGGCGTGTTTCCCCCTACAGAGGTAAATAGCCCCCCATTTATCGATGGTGAGTTAATCGTCGGCGAATTGATGGTTGTCGGAGAGTTGATGGTGAATGGACCATTGATTGTCCCGCCATTGATGGTGGGATTGGTGAGAGTCTGCCCGTGCAATCCATTCGCGATAAACATGGAAATAATTGCCGGCAGTACGCTACGTAGAACAGTGGTTTTCATAGAATTCCTTATCAAAATAAAAATGATCGTCCGCTACCAGCAATCAATGGTATGCGAACAAAAAGACAACAAAAAACCTGTCGCCATCCGATTACGGAGGTGATATATATCAATTTCGCAATGTCAATTACAATCGATTAACCGTACTCCACAAATTTTGATTATGAGATCTAAAGATTACGCAATACTTTGATAATTCTATATTATATGGGGCATATAATATAGAATTACGTAGAGCGAAATCAAGGTTAAAAACCAGCGTAGCCGATTTCGATCATTTTCAAGGGCCTATAGGCAATTATTAGGTAGCGATCTTGACGACAACGAATCTTGCCGGTATCATCAACGGACTTATCCATAAACAATGGGAAGGAACTGATGTGCATATTCAGAAAACCATCCCGTTTTCGCTACGGCAGAGATTTGTAGACATGGTGGAGAAGTAAACGAAGGGCTGTGAGTCTAGCCATGCAGAAGGATCGGAAGACCTGGTATAGCGTCCATGATCTGAAGTGCGATCTGGTCTGGATCACGAGATGCCGCAAGCTGATCTCAACACCTGTCTTCATCTGAAAACGTTCACACAACCAAGCGGTTCTAGTCGGTGGCAGTTCAGTTCCTAATTAGCCTAGGCTGACTTGTTTCCTTTATACAATTATGGGGTGCTCTTAAACGCACTCTCAATCTCCCTAACCGCATCGTCTTCCGTACTAACAATGTACGCCTCCAGCGTTCTCCGCGAATTCCCCGTTGCTCGCATGATCGCTTCGATTGAAACGCCGCGCTGACGAAGAACCGTAATGAATGTCCGTTTCGCACTGTGGGTTCCTATCAGCTCATGTTTAGGAACGATTTTCTCTACTCTTTCCTTACCTCGATAGTCCACAACCAACGCGGGCGTATCGATCTTCGCCTTTTTCATCAGCTCTTTCAGATTCTCGTTCTGCTTCTGATTTGAGACGATTGGTAGCTCATAGCCATACTTCTCCAGAATCGCACGAACAGGAGGGAGGATGGGGATGACAATTGCCTTCCGATTCTTTGATGTGACCAGGCGGATAGTATCGTGATGGATGAACTCCTTCTTGAAGCGGTGCAGGTCGCCATACCGCATGCCGGTATGAGCCTGGAAGATGAATAGGTCTCGGGTCCGATCCAATCTTGGATTGGTGGATAGATCCAGTGCGATAAGGGCTTCCAGCTCATCGGTGGTGATATATGCCTTCTCGGCCTTCTGGCCGGACGGGAGGGACTTCTTCGTGAAACGCTGGTATTCGTCGTTTGGCGAATACTTGTTTTCGTGAGCCCAGCGAAGGAAGACCTTGATGGTGCGAATGATCTTCCAGACGGTCTCATTGTTCTGCTTCGCCTTCTTAACGAGATAGGCCGCGAACTGCTCGAAGAATCTGCTATCGATTCGGGCAAACGTCATCGGCGCCGCCTGCGTCTTCTCGTAGTTCTTCAGATGGTTCTTCGCCGTATGATGGATCTGCATGGTCGCATGCTGTACCTTCGGCTCGATCTCCTTGAGGAACTGCTCATAGCGATCGAAGAAAGCTATGATGACATCTTTCCGTTTTACCGTTGTTCCTCTCAGGGCAGCGTAGCGTGCCCGTAAGAGGTCGGGGCTGGGAATCTCTCCATTTGAACCTCCCCCAGTTTTGTAGAGACCCAGATAAGAGCCTAGATTGGCTCTGAAGGAGAACGACATGGCAGAGCAACGGAGAGTGTTTACCCGAGAGTTCAAGCGCGAAGCGGTACGTCTGAGCAATGAGTCGGGCAAGGGGGTGACGCAGGTGGCCGAGGAGCTTGGGGTACCACGCAACACGCTGACGCGGTGGCGTGCTGAAGCAATCGCCGATCCGCAGGAAGCGTTCAGAGGCAATGGCAAACGGACCGTCGAGCAGGAGCGGATCGGCCAGCTGGAACGCGAAGTTGCGCGATTACAGGAGGAAAAGGCGGTTTTAAAAAAAGTCCTCGGCATTATCACGCAACCGTAACCGAGCGATATCAGCAGATCACCCAGCTACAGCAGGAGTCGCCGGGCACCTTTTCGGTTGCCGTGATGGCTGCGGCGCTGGGCGTCTCGCAGAGCGGATACTACCGCTTTAGGAAGCGGGCAGCGTCGAAGCGATCGGAGGAGGATGGCCGGCTTGTCGAGGAGATCCGTTCTCGGCATCAGGCCAGCCGGCAGACCTACGGATCACCGCGGATGTATCAGCAGCTGCGGCAATCCGGCATCGCGGTCGGCCGCCATCGGGTCGAACGCCTGATGCGCGATCACCAGATCGTCGGGATCATGCCGACGCGGCGGCGCATCACGACAACCGATGCGCGGCATGGCTATCCGGTGGCCCCCAACCTGCTGGATCGGAACTTCACCGCTGAGGATGCCAACCGGAAGTGGGCCAGCGACATTACCTATGTCTGGACCGACGAGGGCTGGCTCTACCTGGCGAGCGTCATCGATCTGTTCAGTCGCCGGATTGTCGGCTGGTCGATGAGCGATCGGATCGATCAGAACCTCACGCTCGCAGCCTTGCGGATGGCTGTGCGACAGCGGCGGCCCTGTGATGGGCTTCTGCATCACTCGGATCGTGGCAGCCAGTACTGCGCCGGTGCCTATCAGCAGATGCTCTCCGACTGGAGAATGATCCCGAGCATGAGCCGCAAGGGCAACTGCTGGGACAACGCGGTAATCGAATCCTGGCATCGCACCCTGAAGGTCGAACTGATCTATCGTCAGCGGTATCGCAGCCGCGACGAGGCGCGGTCGAGCATCTTCGAGTACATTGAGGGCTTCTACAATCGCGAGCGCCGGCACTCGACGCTCGGCTATCTGAGCCCCGATCAATTTGAACATCAGCATACTGCTGACTCGTAACTCACCTCTCTACAAAAACGGGGGAATATCACTTTACGGGTGCATAACAGTCGCCTTGTCTCTTAATCAGCACTTTGCCATTAGGAGTTCTATCTCGGCAAAAGACTGATTAAGAAAATGATCGTGTAAGCCCTAACGGTCAATGAACGGGCAGAGAAGCAAAACCGGCGATTCCTTGATGAAATCGCCGGTTGGCATAGCCCCCCAGGGAGCACTTTAGGGATCGCCGGAAATGGCGATCCCTTTCTATTTTCCGCGTTTTTGAGGAGATATCGCGGAATATGGTCTTGGAAGGAAGTGGGTGGAATGCGATAGAATTGGATGAAATTGGATAGTTGATTGGCCGTTCATTGGCCAAGGATTGGCCACCTTGCTCTCCGTCATCCACCATCTTGTCGCCTGGAGAGTCCCCTTATGGTTTCTTCGCGAATATCTTCGCGAACTCTCTCGCCGAACACGATTCGCACAGGTATTCCTTCCCTCGCATCGAGTAGCCATCTTCTCCCAGGTTGATCACCGTGCCGCAGTACGAACATTTCGTTGGCTCGTATGACGGCGGATTCTCGAGCGTGACGAAGTTGTACTCGTTCGTGCCGTACCAGACATACATTTCAGTCTCGAAGTTCGCGCGGCAGTCAGCGCACTCCTGCCATGCTCCGTCATGACGTTCGTTATAATGAGAGGCACAGAGCGTATACCGCTCGTGATTGCGCTGGCAACTGTTGTGCGCATAGGAGACCAGGACGTAGTTGTCCTGGTCATCGCAGATCCATTGGTCGCAACAGGGGGTCTTGGTGAGTTTTGTGGTCTTCCCACAGAGACCGCAGCGGGGGCGCGTGGAGCG
>JBDSJW010000177.1:0-8772 GCA_039917235.1 Kapaibacterium sp. (SeqCode)
CGCAGCTTCGTCTGGTCTGTCTTGCAATGGGGGGCCTTCCAATTCCCGGAGCGCTTCCGATTTCCAACGTCAATGAGTGGTTTGATGATGATGGCGGTTTGCTGAACCCGAGGCTGGAGGAGCGTTCGCGAGGGTTTATCGACGAGATGGTATGGTATGCGGAGGCGCTTGCCGCGCATCGGCTGGCAGACTGTTGAAGGACGTCATCCGCTGCGTCCGGGGATGTTTGAAACGTCCCCCGACATTCACCATCGCTCAATGAGGCGTCCAGGAGGACGCCTCATTGAGCGATGGTTCGGCCGCCTTGCGGCTGATCGTCCTTGAACAGTCTGGAATAATTCAACAGTCTGCTAAACTACCGGCGCGGCGAAGGCAACGCATCGTTCGTAGAGTTCGGGGTAATCCCGGGCAACCCTTCGTTCCAGGCGCTCCGCCAGTGCGGCGCTTTTCTTGGAGTCGGCGATCAGATGAGTGTAGCCGGCCTGCGAGGCCCGCATCGGGACAAACGCATCATCCAGGGAATTGAAGAGATATTCGATGCCGATATCACCATCCGGCGCGGCATGATGGCGCTGATGTTCGATGCAGGCGGCGAGGAAATACTGCTCAATCAGCACATTATGCTCGCTCCGGTTGGCAAGCCGCTCCCAGCCGCGCGCGTTGTCGGGATGTTCCACCATGCGGATCGCCTGATCGGCGTAGTAGCTGATAAAGTCCGTGTTGCTGCCGCCGACGATCCCGCACGATTCCGCCCGCTGCACGCCCCCCATTGACCGATACCACCGCCATTCCTCCGGCAGCCATCCGGCGCCATCGCCAAGCAGCGCATGCTCCAGCAGTTCCGGCTTGTAGTATGAGGCCCCCTCCATAAAGTACTCGGGGTTCTGCGCGCAGACCGGCGCCCGCTCCATCCGTTCCGGCAGTCGCTTCCAGAGGAAGACATCGTTGTCGATATGGATAAATGGCTCCCGTTGCGCGCGGTATGTCATGATCTTTCCAAGCGCCCACCACTCCGGGTCGTGATCGCGGAGGGCGTTCAGTTCCAGCGACACATGATCGAACCGGAGCCCGATGCCCTCCACAAGCATCGCGGCTCCGTCATCATCGGTGAAGAGGGCGGTTTCGGGATAGTGCTTGCGCGCGGATTCCACGGAGAGAATCCACGCCAGCAGGTGCTGCCGCTCGCTGATCCAGACCGAGCGTCCGGCGTGAAGCGGTTTCGACCAGAGCGACCAGACGGCGCGCATCTACAGCTCATCCCCACCGATTGCCGCCCCGAATCCGTAGTACCCATACCGATAGCAGAGCGGGGCAAACCCGGCGCGGCAGTCGGCGAGGAGACTTACGGAGTTGTCGGCGTGGACGGAGATGACGCCCAGCGGTGCGTAGTGGCGGACGATGCCGTGCGGATATCGCGGGAGCGGCTGATCGTTCTGATACGGCCACTCCACGTCCCCGGTGGCAGTGCGGGCGGGGATCAGCCAGTAGTCGCCGGGGAGATAGACATCGTTCGGCTCGAACTTCACCTGCACGCCATCCTCAAGCGTGATCCATGTGTCAGCGCCGGTCTCAATGATCGCCGCGCCGCCGTCCAGCTTTGAGCCGCCGCGCTTTGGGTCGCCCGCGGCATGATCCCAGCGCCGGAGGATCGGGTGTCCGTTGCTCTTCTCATCGTAGTGTCTGTTCACCGGGCTATCCAGCGTGATCCGCATATCCATCACGTTGACATCCGCCACCTGGCGCAGCTCTCCGGCCAGATCGTTCAGCTCCACATCGTCATCGACAATCTCCACCCAGTCCCCCGGCTTCAGCCCCGTGCGCGCGTCGCGACCAAGGCTGTCCAGCGTCACCGATGCGCCGTCCAGCGTGCGGATCGGGAAGACGACCGAGCCGTTATCGCGCGACCATTTGAAGGTCGGCGGGATATTTGGCGCGCCGGTGCCGCGATGGATCTCCACGCGGTAAAGCTGGTTCTCCGCCCCCCGGTAGCTTGCCTCAGGGGCAACGGTGCAGGGATCGGTGGCGTCGGCCGGCATTTTGGCGCGGGCGCTGATACGGCCTCGGTTCTGCGGCTGCCAGCGGTTCATCAGCGTTCCCCAGTCCGGGCGGATATTGCCGCACCCCGTCCCCGATTCAAGCGGAAGCACCTTTACCTGCCATACCAGTTTCGCGCGCGTGGCGGTGTCCGGTCCCCCCAGGGCAACCTCCCGGATGCTGTCGTCCTCGGCGCATGTGATATGCCGCTCATGGACATCCAGGTAGACCAGATACGGGCCGGCGATCGCCTTGAGCGGGCCGGGCGTTGCATCGGGCTGGCTGGAGTAGAGCGCGTAGTATTCGTTTTCGCAGAGGAGGCCGTCCACGTAGTAGCGCCCCTTGCCGATCAGGAAATCGGCGCCGCCGGCCGCCTTGTCCATGTTCATCGCCTTCAGCCGCTTCCGGTCATCCTCGCTCAGCTTCTTGGGATCAACAATGATCTCGAATCCCAGGTTCGCCGTTGGCCCGCCGAACGGCCCGATGATATCCGATGCCAGAGTCCTGATATAGTGAAGGAGTATCGACGCCTGCTCGTTGAAATCGGCGTCGAGCTGGACGCGTCCCTGCTGCATCAGCACATGTGTGAAATGCTTCAGCGGGTCGAAGGTATTGCGAGTGATATCGCCTTTCATTGGTTTCTCCTAACTAGCATAGATGATGCCGGCGTCCATCCCGGCGGGTACATATTCGTTGATGCGGGCGCGCAGATTGGCGGCCCGTTGCGGCGCGAACAGATCGTGAAATGCTCCCATCTCCGATTCATCGCTGGCGCCCGATGTGATCTCCGTGGCGCAGCTCTCGGCAAGCTGGCAGTAGCTGGCCGCGCCGTAGCGAAGGCTGTTGAACTCGGGGCGGACGCGGTTCCGCTCGCGCCCCTTTGCCGCCTCCCGCTCCACCGGATCGGCTATCGATTCGGTGACAGCTTTGTCCACCAGATCGGGCTGGCAGTTGTAGCGGCGTGGCGTGCGCGATCCCGGCGGAACCCAGCAGAAGCGGACACAGCCCGTCTGCCGCCGCGCCACCTTTACGCCGCCGCTGAAGATCGAATCCTCCGCCAGCTCGATGCCGTGCGCCGTAACGCTCCCGATCACCGTGCTCCGCGCGATGGTGAGCATGGCGTGCGCGATCTGTCCGGCGGGACCGGAAATCGCCTCCCGCTCCGCCGATGTGGCGTCCACGATGCTGTCGCTGACGCGGATGATGCTTGGATCGTCCCTGACCTCATCCTCCGTCACCTGGATGGAGCCGATGATGCTCCGCTCCACGGTGACGCGGACTGATGTGTTGATCAGCTCAAGGCTTGGCTCCGCCGGACGGCGCGGACGGCAGTCATTGTGGATTCCCCAGCCGGGGACCAGTGTGCAGTGGCGGATTGTCAGATCGGCAACATCCCCCTGAACCTCCACTCCGCGTCCCGTTATCAGCAGCCCGTCGATCGTGAAGGCGCTTCCCCTCAGGCCGGAGATGCTCATGGCATCCGGCCGCTCGGTCTGCCAGTCCAGCAGCCGCAGCACCGGCCGGGTTCCGCTGGCGGCGCGGATCTGAAGCGTCTGATCGATCCCAAGGTCGATATAGATCGGCTCCACGTAGACGCCGCTGTCGGTCAGTTCGATCACGGCATGGCGTGGTTTTGCACTTTTCCACTGATCCAGCGCATCGCTGATCCTCCGCAGCTCCTCCCGTTCCCCCACGCGATAGACCATGCACGATTTCGGCTGGCGGAGCGTGCGCCGGTATTCGCCCCCCCCCATGTCGGCGCTGAAGCCGTACTGATAGGAGACCCACACGCCGGCCTTCGGGAGTTGCCGGGGGGGGAAGATGATCCTTCCCAGCTTTGGGTCAACCGCCACCTGATCGCGATGCGGTACATAGGCCCATTCGCTCAGATCCGCCACCACGATCCGTTCGGCCGGGATAAGCTGTCGCGGGGAATCGGTCCATATCTGAAAGCTTTTTCCCTCTCCGTAATACTTCTCCCGGGCGATCTCCAGCGCATGCCTCCGTATCGGCGCCGGAACGTTCAGCTCACCGGCGATGCCGGTTGGATCGGCCTCCCGCTCGGGACGTGCAAGGAGCTGCGTGTCGTTGCTCAACACGCTGAAGGTGAAGCAGTGCGGCCCTATCTCCTCCATGCAGTAGGCGGGCGTCCGGGTGACCGAGTAGGGGCGGAGCCGCCATGCAAACAGCCCGACGCTCGGGATGTTATGCCGGCCGCGGCTCCTGTGCGACCCGATGCCGCGGATATCGACCGTGTGAGCTATCTCATCAAACGGCCCGTCCAGCCGGTCGAGCGCATCGCCACGTCGCAGGTCCACTGTCTGGCCTCGCTCAGTGTGGAGATGATCTATCCCCTGCGCCACGCCAAGGAGCTTGTAGAACTCCACCCCCCGCGACGGCCATGCCGCGACATCCCCCGCAAGCAGCTCCAGCAGCGCCAGCGTCCCCTTGCTGCGACGGTAGCGGATGGTATTGGCGATCTCCCTACGTGGTATCGAAAGCCTGTTGAGCGTGTTCCCCTCGGCCGTGGAAGGATCTCCCACCGGCTGCGGCAACTGATAGCCTATCAGATCCCCGATATAGGGAACCGCCCATTCCTGGCATGTTTCGATAAACCAGTTTTCGTAGAGCCGGGCGATATCCCCTTCAACAACGTCCACCTGTTCGGCGATCACGCGGAGCAGGGAGCGAAGCGGAAATCCCGACATCTCGTCGCGCTGGCGGTAGATCGCCGGAAGAAGCTGATAGAGCCGTTCGGATGATGCGTTCATGCTTGGATTGCTTAGAATTCTTAACAGACTATCATGTCGTGTTATGCTGCATTGCGCCATGTCGTGTCCCGTCGGGGGACGTTTCAAACGTCCCCTAGCCCCTACTACTGTCCCCTCGCTAAAGCTTCGTCAGAATGAGCGTGTCCGGCACATCCGGGCTAAGGATGGCAAGCTGGGCCGGGGGAATCGTCCGTGATGCGCCGGTCCCTTTCGCGCGGTCGGTTGCCAGGCCGACCGGCACGCGCGTCTTTAGATCGGGGGTAAGCCCCTTCTCCGAGCCGAGCGCCGCCGTCAGCGATTTCTCATCAACCGTGTCGAGCGCGTCAAGATCGACATAGATCACCCCTTCGATCCCCTGAATGGTGCTGATAACTTCACTCAGCAGCACATCCTGTCCCAGCTCCCGCCGCCCGAAGCTGAAGGCATCCAGCAGCGCGGCGCGGATCTTCGGCTCCACCGATTCCCACTGATAGTCCGGGTGAATCCTGACGCGGGCGCTGATCACGAGCAGAAGGAGTCCCCGGATTTCCACGCGGATTGCCTGATGAGGATCGCCGTACTTCAACAGCGCCTCCGTCAGGTTGGCGTAGAGGTCCGATGTCTTGTCGATCGGGATATCGTCGGCGCCGGCGATCGTCAGATGCACAAGCTGATGCCGACCATCGGAGAGCCGCGCCGCGCTTGCCTTGCCGATGCCGGCAAAGGTCCGCGCGAAGTCCGCGTAGTCCCGCACCGATACCAGTCGGTCCAGCGCCATCACCGCCAGCGGGGCGTTGCTCCGCGCCTGATCGCGGCTTTCGCGATCGGCTCCGCCGGAGGCGCGGAGGGGGTTGATCACCTCCTTTACGCCGAGCGGTCGCGTTGCCAGCATGCTGACCTGATCCTCCTTCACATTCCCCCCCCTGCCGATGCCGTTCCGGTACGTTGCCCTGATATTCTCCGCGCCGGTCGGGAGGCGCAGCCCCTGAATCCCGTTGCCGAACGTCACCGTCACGATATCGTCATCGTCGGTTGTGGTTGTATAGCCGCGACTGGCCGGGGCAAGATCGAGAACGCTCTCCGCCTCGTGCCAGAGGATATCGTTCACCCGAATCTGAAGCGTGCTTTCAACCCCGGACACTGTCGCGGCGGCAACGTAGGTAAGCGGCGGCTGCTTCAGCGCGAACGCCTGCGATGCCCTGCTTCCATCGCCGGAGCCGAGCACCTCGTTTCTGGTTTCACCATGCGTCGCCTTTGCCACATTGCCGTAGATCGCTATCGAGTCGCGGTTGTAGCAGTAGGCCAGCGTTGTGGAGAGGACGATGGTGGTGTGGGTGATATCGCCGGGGATATCGGGATTGAACGATTGCTCCACGGCGGTGATCATCGACAGCTCTCGGGCGGGGACGCCGCTTACGATGATATCGGAGCCTTCATCGCCGGCCGGCTGATCCGGGGCCACATCGGACCGCTCGCCGCTGACAATCACCCAGCGACCGCTCTGAAGGCCATCGTACAACCCATCCAGCTCGATTCTTGTCCCGCAGACAGGCTTGCCGATCGGCACCTGGGCAAGCGGGAGCGCCTCGCTCTGCGCGAAGACGGCGGTGCCGCGGATCGTTGCAAAGCTGTCGGCATCCGGGTTGATCCACGCCTTCTCCATCTCCACGCGCGTCCCCTTCGCGGTGATGCCGTAATCGGAGCGGGAGCGTTCGCCGGCGCGAAGGACACGGCTGATGATCAGCGGGGATGTGGTGGTGCCGGAGGATGTTTGCAGAGCATCGGGTCGCTCCAGCACAATCCAGCCGCACGGCACAATTCCCTGGTACGTGGCGTCGAGCGATACCACGTTCGGCTCCTCCGTCGGTTCCAGTCCCACGCCGCGCGCGGTTCCGAGGATGATGGCCGAGAGGAGGTTCCCTTCGGTTGTCGTCGTGTTTGATGCCGGGGTGATCGTCACCCCCCTGATATCGCTCCCCGCGCTGGTGACGACGTAGGTCCCCTTGAGCAGATCGGGATGGAGAGTGACCCTGATGGCCGGCTTTGCGATATCGAAGGTAAGGGTCAGTCCGCCGGAGGCAGGCATGGCGATCGTCACCTTCACCGGCTCGGGGATGGTATCGATCTTCAGCGTAAAGCTGCCGGCGATCAGCGGCCTGGTATTGCTTTTGGTATGCCCGTCGATCGTCACCTGCGTTATCAGCGTCACCGCCGTCGCGTTGATCGTCGCCCTGGCCGTCGCCCCGACAATGCCGGGCGGGTCGGGAGGAGGCGGGTTGCGGGTGATGGTGACATCGATCCTGAACGGGTCGATCGCAAGCCCCGTATCCCGCCTCAGCGTCCATTCCTGCGTCCCCGTCACCGCGCCATCCTTTGTGGTGATCGGCTTGAGGGGAGCGTTATGACCGAAGACCGACGCGCGTGCCCTGAGCGCGTAGACCGCGATGACCGGCTGCGGGGTCACGGGGATATTCTTCCAGGTGCCGTACAGGTTCGCCGCCAGTTCCGGCCTGATTGCCGTAAGAAGCTGCGGCGTGATATCCGATTTGGCCGCGAACGCCTGCGTGGTGCTGCGGCCAAGCTGAAGGCTGTTCCTCGGGGGGATCGATGGCGGCTTTGTCAGCGCCGTGAAGACGCTGGTCACGCTGGTGGTGGCCTGTGCCGTGGTGTCGGCAATCGATCCGCATGGCCCGGAAGCGGTTCCGCCGGCCGCTTTTGCCAGCCCGCTCCGCATCGCGGAAAGCCAGGGGGTGAGGCGCGTGGAACGGCTTTTGGCGGCGGCGGCTTCCTCCTCCGCCAGCTTTGCATGCGTCTCCTCGTCCAGCAGCGCCTGGAGGTCGGTATCGCTCATCGCGGGATCGATCCTGGCTTTCAGGTCATCCAGATGGCCCACGACCCGCTTTGTGATCTGGCTGGAGGCGGAGACCTTGAACTGCTCAAGGTTGCTGAACTGAGTGATCACATCCAGCGTTTTCGCCGCCGCCGTCTTCGTGGTGGATATCCACGGCTGCACCGTCACCGTTGTCACATCCGCGATGGCGTCGGGGGTGACGGTCATTGCGCGGTAGAGCCCCTGCGTTCCGCCGAAGTCGGCCAGCAGGGGATCGTTGGGCTTCAGGTTGGTGGAGATGCCGGTGAAGTAGAGGGGGCCGCCGGCGGCCAGATCGGCGCTCGTGGGCGCCTGCGGCAGCATCTGCCGGACGCCGAGCAGATTCCAGTCACCACGGGCATCCAGATCCTCCGATGTCTCGAACGACTGCGGAAGCTCCCCCGGTCCGGGAACGCTCTGCACTCTGGCTCCCGCCGGTATGGTTGCTTTTGCTCCCTTCTCCAGCGAATAGGCCAGATAGACGGTGGATGCCACCCCCGGACGTAGTCTGTAGCCCACCAGCCGTGCCAGCTCCAGCACGGAACGGCGCTCGGTGGCGGTGCGGAGAAATCCCTCGTTGACGATCCGTTCCTGATAGAATGTGAGGACATCGCCAACCGTGGACCAGGCATCCAGCAGGGCTATCGCGGGATCGTCCAGCTCCCTCGTGGTAAGCCCCGCAAGGTGCGGCAGGCTTTTGGAGGAGAGGCGGGCCATCATCGTTTCAAGGAAACTGGCGTGCGTGCCGACCCGATAGAGGAGGGCCGGGAGGCCGGGGCGATTGACGACCGATGCCGGGGTAGTTGCCTCAGTGCCGCCGCAGCAGCCGCAGGATGCTTTCATCGTCCACCTCGCATGATCAGTGTGAGTTTGCCGTTTTCGGGGTTGCCCGGATCGTTGTCCAGTTGCGCTATCTCAAGCGGCGCAAGCTCCAGGGCTCCATTCTCGATCTCATCGTTCGGTCCCACGAAAAGCCGTTCCAGCCTCGTAACACGCACGCTCTCCACACCGGCCACCCCCTGCGCCGTGGCTATCAACCTGCTCAGGTAGATACTATCGCCGAAGCTGAGATTGTCGGGATGGAAGAAGCCGGGGCGGCCGTCTGGGCCGCGACGATTG
>JBDSJW010000178.1:0-4848 GCA_039917235.1 Kapaibacterium sp. (SeqCode)
AGCATCCTGACGAACGGCACGGCCCCCATGATGATCGCGATCCAGATCATCGGAAGCGCCGCGACGGAACGCTCCATCTCGAAATCGCGGAGGACGAGGCGACGGATCAGTTCAAGCAGAAGAATCACCAGCATCACCAGCTCGATGCCGGTAAACGCCACGCCGACAATCGATTCCAGAAACGGGACGATAAGCGGTGATTGATCGTCGATGCGCGAGCCGTAGCTTAGCACGAGGATCGTCATCAGATAGCAGATGATCCGTAACGGGTCGGTGAAATATCGTCGCCAAAGCTCGCCGGCGGAAAGCAATCGGTTCGGTGATGTATAGGTATCGATCATCTCCCCTCCCCGCGCCTGAGCGCGCGACCGGAGAGATCCTCTAGAAGCGTGATGGCGCCATCAACATACCCCTGCACCGAATAGAGCCGCATCGCCCGTTCCCTGCCGATGGCGCGGCGGCGGGCGGCCTCCTCCGGGTTATCGATCACTTCGGCCATCGTCCGTTTCAGCGCATCGATATCACCGGCCGGGAATATGTATCCGCCATCCCCCACCACGCGCGGAATCTCACCGCTTGTCGAGCCGATGATCGTGGTCTCCACCAGCATTGCCTCGGCGTTGACACGCCCGAACTGTTCGCACCACTCGGCGCGCGACGGAAGAACGAACGCGGTGGCAGCGCCGATATGATCGGCCATCTCCTCGATCGGCACGGCGCGACGGAGCTCCACCGACCGGCCAAGATCAAGCGACTCCGCCTTTGCGATAAGTTGATCGCGATAATCGCCGTCACCAAGGATCAGCAGGCGGAGATCGGCGCCGGGACGCTCGGCGCAAAGGCGCGCGAACGCGTCGATCAGATCATCCACGCCTTTACGCTCGAACAGCCGCCCGGCGTAGAGAAAGAGTTCGGCGGAAACCGGCATGCCGATCGCCGCGCGCGCGCGCGCTTTCGGAACCGGCTGAAAGAGACGCTCGTTGATGCCGTAGAAAAGCTCGCGGATATCGCCACGAAAGATGGAATCCCTCATCACATCGACAGCTTTGCGGTTAACGCAGAGGCCGACGGCGCACCGGCGCATCACATAATTGTTGATGGCAAGGACCAGGCGGCCGGGGCGATAATCGAACCGGCGATAGGAGACGATATTGTTGCTGTAGAAGATCAAAGGTGCGGCCGGGGCAAGGATTCTGCGGAGGAGGACAACCTGCAATGCGAAAAGGGAGAACGATTCCTCCATCATCAGGATAACCTGCGGACGGGAGCGACGAAACGCCCTGATGATGCCGTTCAGAAAGATGGCGCGGATCTCCTTGCCGGGCCAGCTTACGCGACCGAGAATAGTGCGGTACGGCTCACCGGCAACCGGCTGATACGGCTCCATCACGCAGTTCTCCACCCAGCGGGTGGGCGCAAGAAGCGTCAGATCGATATCGGCCAGGTCGGCAAGCCGCCGGAATCGCTCGCGGTTGTTCTTCAGGATTGTCGTCTTGTCGATAACCAGCAGGCGCAGCGGCCCGGGGCCATCGGCGCGATGCCCGGCGCCGGAGAGATTGCTCATCACGCAATGTCGGCCGATGAGCTCTTCCGCCCGCGACGGAGGGTTTCGCGGAAGCGCGAGCGGCGCGACGGATCGAGGCTGTTCCAGCTTCTGCGATAGGCATCGTGGATAAAGACGCCGACGATGCCGACCAACAGAAGTGAGGCGATGGCAGCGGCGAGAATAAGCGTCCGTCGCGGGGAGGTGCGCCGGATCGGGGCCTCGGCCGGATCCAGCACCGAGACGGTGGGAAGCTCCTTCGCCTCCTGGATCTGCTCCTGGTTGTACTGCGCCTCCAGGTAGGTATACACCTGCGTGACGACCTCCAGATTCAGCTTCAGGTTGGCAAGCTGCCGCATCAATTCCGGCACCCCTTTCATCGGAAGCCCAAGCCCATCCCCCCCTATCTGCCCCTGCTCCAGCCTCGACTTCTGCGAGTGAAGCTGCGTAAGCTGCGAGCGAAGGATGGTAACGATTTTCGTATCGGGATTCAGATCCTGCTGCGCCGTGGAAAGCTCCAGCTCCTTTTTCTGAATCTGCGTCTGGAGATCGACCAGGCCGGTGAGCGACGCCTCGAACTGCTTGTCCAGCGCGATTGCCTTGTTCTGCTGTTGGAACAGGAGAAGCGCGCGCTGCGCCGTGTCAAGCTCCATCCGCTTGATATCCTTCATCTTCCCCACGAACTCCCGCGAGTGCCGCGCCTTGGCAACCGACTTCTGCTGGTTGAGCATGTCAAGGATGGAGATGGCCCCGTTGACCATCTTCGCGGAGAACTGCGCGGCATCCTTCTGCTCCTGCTCGCTCGGCAGAAATCCCGTGGTCTCCGCGTAAGAGACATCGATAAACCCCTGCCGATCGGAGGTGACGATAAAGTTGCCGATCACCGTCTCGTTCACAATCGAGGCCTTGGAGGAATCAAGGTTGTAGCGCTTCAGGAGGTTGTAACGGGCGATAAGGCTATCCCCCATCGTCCGGCTTTTGATGATCCGCACCAGCGTTTCGGCCGAGGAGTTTTCGCTCAGCGATTTGAAATCGAATTTGGCGCTCGACGCCAGCGCAGCCAGGTTGAGCGATTCCGATTTATCGGGAGGAAGGAGCGTTGCGCCGGCGATAAACGTCTGCGGCGCAACCAGCAGAAACCCCGCAACCAGCAGCCCGCCGCCCACCACGGTCAGGATCAGCGCCCGACGGTATCGCGCCAGCACGATGAGGTAATCGTAGATATGGACGCGTGGCGGAAGCTGAGGTCCGGCCTCCAGCCCGTTGCTCATCTGCGGGACATCCTCTGTTCCATTCATGCTGTTCATACTCATTTCTTCGTTGACGCGGCAATGCTCACCACGACGGCCACGATAGTGCCGATCTGAGCGATGACGGTGATCGCGGTGGTGAACCCCTTCCAGAAGTCCCCGGGTTTCTCTTCCGGAACGAGGATCGCATCCCCGGGCTCCAGCACGTACTTCGACTGGCTCGATGCCAGAAAGGCATCGCCACTCTTGTTCTTGATGATCTGCGTGTTCCCTTCATCCGACTTCCATCCGTAGCCGCCGGCCAGATCGATATAATGATCGTACGATGCGCCCGGCGAATAGGTCACGTTGCCGGGGTTCTTCACCTTTCCGGTAACCTTGATGAAATCCTTCTGCGATGGCACGAACACCGAATCCTGATCGATCAGTGTGATATTCTCGCTCTCCTTCCCATTCATCAGCGCGGCAACATTCACGGTCATCACGCCGGGGCGCTCCATCGATTTGACGCGGAGATATTCAACCTCGTCATCCGTCCGCTTCTCGCGGTCAATGCTCAGAATCAGCTCAAGCTTGGGATCGCGCTCAAACAGCCCCTGCCGACGTATGAGCGCGGCATCGGAGATCGAGGCAAGCGGTGTAAAGCCCCCCGCCCCCTCGATCAGCTCGCGGAGTTTCGTCTTTCCGGGCTGGATGGGATAGGTTCCCGGCGAGCGGACTTCGCCGGCGATCACCGCCTGGCTGACGCGGAGATATTCCGGCCGGCGACGGACGAAGACGCGATCGCCGGCGCGAAGCGGTTGGTCATCGGCGATTGTCCCATCGTAGGAAGCGGCAACCGTGGAGCGCTGGAGCGTATCGCCATTTTCATTGACGCTCACCAGCTCAATCGAATCAACCCGCGCGTCGGCGCTGAAGCCCCAGGCATAGCGGACAAGTGATGAAATGGAATCACCGCGATGGAATGGAAATTCGCCCGGACGCTGAACGGCGCCGTAGATGGCAATCACATTCCGCTTGTCGCCAACGCCCACCTGGATCACATCTCCCCCCTCGACCATCGGATTGGCCGTGAGATCACCGCTGGCGTAAAACGGAAGCAGATCCACCTCGATCATCCGCCCCCCCCGGCGTATCGTGATCGACCGTTTGGAGGCAAGGGGCGAGACTCCCCCGCCGATATCGATCACCTCGGAAACCCTCGTGGTCGGCGTGGCAACAACGGTGCCGGGACGGTTTACCGCGCCGATCAGGTTCACCTTGAACTGCCGCATTTTCTTCAGCGAAACGGAGACATCGCTCACTCTGTAGAAGCGCATCACCGCCTCGCGGATGGCTGTTCTGGCGCCGGCGAGCGATTTTTTACGCAGATCGACCTCACCGACGCGCGGGATAACGAGCTTGCCGTCGGGATAGACGATAAGATCATACTGCTTGTAATCGGCGGTGGGGATTGAGACGCTGAGCTGATCGTTCGGCCCTATCATATACTGCTCGGGATCGATCGGCTGTTCGAGAAGGCCGGAGGATTCCAGCGTGCGATCGCGGGTATCACGGACGGCGGATGTATCGAACGGGGCGGGATCGCCGGTTGTTCCGGGCACGCGCGGTCCTTCGCCGGGAATTCCCGGCTGGCAGAGGAGAGAACCCGTTGCTCCGCAGAAAAGGATGACGAGGATGGGGAGGAAAAGCGCCGGGCGAAGAACGCGCCGGATAGGCTCAATGGAGTCGGAAATGTGTTGTTGTCTCACTAGTAGCACGTTACTTACGCGAAGTAAACCGGCGGTAGCTGGCTTTGATATTCAATGGGGACGAAACTCGGCGACGGACGGACAGAAGTCAATGGCCGAATTTATGCACCCTGTAAAGAGGAGTCGGCCCATCGGGCGGACAATAAATATACGGTAACGGCTCTAAAGAGCGGGTAACAGAATGGTCCCGGCCGGTCCAAACCTCAGGCGCCGGATATCGCCCAATCGCCCGACTCCAGAATCTCCTTCGTTCTCCGCTGGCGGTATTCGAACATGGCAGCCACCCGTGGCCCTATCAGAAGCG
>JBDSJW010000179.1:0-7869 GCA_039917235.1 Kapaibacterium sp. (SeqCode)
GCAGCAATGGGTTTCACCCTGACCCGGTTGCTGAACGTGAGAAACCGAATGAGAGTCCTCGTCTGATGTTCGCTGAAAAGTTTGCGTGGTTGTACTCGCTTCGTGGCCGCCGGGCCAAGTGAGCCGCAACCCGGGATCCCGTCGATTCCGCTTGCCCCGTCACCCGTCGTTCATCCCCGATCGGTCCGCATGCCGCTCCTGCATTCAGCCAGGTGCCGTGTGTCTCTCCCCGTTCTCGAATTATCCAGGCATCTCTTTGATATCGTTCCGGCAGAGCATTTCCCTAGATGCCTCCGGTGCATTCTATTTATTCATTTCAGGAGAACTACGCTGATGAATCCCAAACACTACCTGTCGCGATACGCGATGCTCGCTGGGGCTTCCCTCGCCCTGCTTTTGGGGGTGGAGGTGGGAATGACGGATCGAGCCATGGCACAGACGCAGTACACGTATTTCCCGTCGGCCAGCACAACGGACGGACGATTCCTTTCAATGGCCGGAACCGGAATCTCGACGCTGGGCCAGGATATCGTCCTGAAGGTTGCCTGTCCCGGCGCGGCCAATACGCTGGAGATCGGGCTTTTCGATGGTGAGACGGGCGGCCAGTGGGATCAGGGGACGGTGCCCCTGAAGTACACGTTGTACTCCGACCCGCGCGGCGATGCCTCCGGCACCCAGCAGGTGGCCGAATGGAGCGGCGCCAGCATGACCGATAACGACTGGTACAACGTAACCGTTGCCAACATTGCCGCGGCCAAGGCCCCGAACGGCGATTATTTCTACGTCCTCCGCGTGACGAACACCGATCCGACGGCGTTTGCATGGAGCAACTTCAAGGTCAGGACCAATGGGACAATCGCCTCCATGCGGAATCAGTCGTTCGCGTATGTGGCCGCCGTCAATGGCCTGGCGGACGCGCGCGTGATCTTCCCGAACTATCCAACGCTTGAGCCGACCACGTATGACGGCACCTGGAACTTCTTTCTGAATGTCTCCGCTCCCCAGGGCTCGTTCGAAGTATGGGATGGTGATATGGATCACGGCGCATACGATTGCTCCGATAATGATATCGATGATTCCGATACGCCAAATGAAATTCCCTCGTGGGCAACGGGAACTGCCGCCGTTGCCGAGGGGGTTGCCGGTGGCGGAACTCCATGTGTGGATGCGTCCGGAACCGCGACGACCGGGTTTACCACAAGCTATCCTCCCGACGATTCCCGCATCCCCGCGCTGCGCCGTTCACCGAACGTTGAGTATGAAGTGGTCGATCCCAACGGCGTCCATTACGCCAACCACAACCCATCGGGGAATCTGGAGTGGGAGCGGTTCAGGCTGGACACGGCGGCGTTCAACCGGACGCAGATGGATTATCACGCGGCAAGCCTTCCGGCGGGCGTCTATGCGGTTCGTATCAGCGGCGTGGATATGAGCAATCTGAACGCGTGGCGCTTCCCGTTCGACGCGGTCGGTGTTAATGTGAACGGTGTTCCGGTGATTCCGCTGGAATCCGATTTCACCGATGGCGTGGTTGATGCCGATATCTACTACGACGCCAACGCCAACTCCGTACGCGACGCGGGCGAGCCGGGAATTCCGGCGGTGAGTCTGACGCTCGGTGTTGACTACAATCAGGATGGCGTGGCTGACCGGACGTACACGGGAACCACCGATATCAACGGCCGCGCGCACTTCGGCTCGCTGAAAGGGGGACGCTATACCCTGAAGACGGACACCGCAACGCTCGCGGACGATGCCGTTCCAACATGCGATCCCGATGGGATAGCAACGCCGAACGCGGCATCGTTCGATCTGACGATTACGCATAAAATGGTCGTTGCGCCGTTCGGCTATCGTCGGACAAGCCCTCCGGGGACGGGGACACGCGGTTACTGGGTGAATCATCCCGAGAACTGGCCGGTCAGCCAGATCACACTCGGCTGCGTCACGTATTCGCAGGCCGAGGCGATCGCGATCCTCCAGAAGGCGACCAAGGGGGACAAGACCTACATTATCGCATCGCAGTTGATAGCGACGAAGCTGAACCTGGTCAACGGCAATAACTCCAGCTGCATTGCGGGAACTGTTGCATCGGCGGATGACTGGATGTGCAGCAATCCCCTCGGCAGCGGCGCAAAGAACGCCTGGACCACGGGGCAGGTGCTTGAAAAGGCGCTGGATGATTACAACAACGGCCGTTCCTGTGCATCGCATATGAACTAGCTGAAACAGATTGCGACCACTGCCCGGAAGTACGATCTTCCGGGCATGTTCGCGGCAACAGTGCGGGAACCGGAGCAGGTATCCCCTTTTCCCACGCCATCGGCGGATGAAATGCGGTGCGAGCTCTGCCGTAAAGTTCTCGTGAAGGGTTGTTCATGTGGGGAAGAATCGCGAACTTAATCGCTGATCAGAAAGCAATGGAATGCCAATAGGGGCGTCTAGAACGTGTCGCCTGGTTTGGGATTGCGTTGTTTTCCGTGTTGCGCGGTTCAGGTTGGGGAAGTCCTGGGATGATGTAGACGACGTCATCTCATCACGATACGTTCCCGGCATGAAGCGCAATCCCAACACAAAGCGCGATCGGCGCGATCCGATCCCTCAGATATCCGATCTATCATCAGTTTACGCAGGCATTATCATGACAAACGAGAATCCGTCCCATTCCACTGCCAAGACGAATGAGACACAGGCGAAGAAACCATACATCGCCCCCAACCTCGAAGTTCTGGGATCGCTTTCCGACATCACGAAGAACGTCGGCAGCGGCGCTGTCGATTTCCCGATGGGATCCCATCTCGCGGGTTGATGCCTGGCGCGTTTCTCGCCCACGGTCTTTCAATCAGCTCTTTTATTCCGCTTCCCGAGCTTCGAACCCTCGACCGGGAAGCGGATGTTGTCGTTAAGGCGGGTGATCTCGCCTTTTTTTCTGAGTCGGAACCGGTGGATGGCTGCCTTCGCGCCACCCCTGATGAAGCCCTTTTTCTCTGGGAAGGGGCGGGAAGATTTCTCGTGCGCGGCGGCAATGAGGTGATTGTTGACCCGGTCGCCGGTGCCGACGAGCGGGTGCTTCGGCTTTATCTCCTTGGACCGGTGCTGGCGTTGCTGCTTCAGCAGCGCGGAAGGCTTGTGCTGCATGGAAGCGCGGTCGCCACGGCATCCGGCGTGGCAGCGTTTCTGGGGGAATCCGGCGCGGGGAAATCGACCATCGCCGCCGGGCTTCACCGTCGGGGATATCCCGCCGTTGCCGATGATCTTGTGTCGATAGACACCGCATATGATCCACCCGCCATCGATCCCGGTTTTCCACTTCTGAAGCTCTGGCCCGATGCCGCCACGGGGCTGGGATATGATCCCCTTGCCATGCCGGTGTTGCGCCCCGGCGCGGAGAAGCGTGCCCTGGAACTGCCTGGTGATTTCCCCGATGCCCCGCTCCATCCCCTGAGAATCTACGCGATCACAACCGGCGAAACCAACGCCATTGAACCATTGACACCGCGCGACGGGATGATAGAGCTGATGCGGCATACCTACATCGCCCCGATCCTCGAACGGATGGGCGCCGCCCCCGCGAACATGATGCAGTGCGCCGGCCTGGCCGCGCGGGTTCCGGTGTTTCGCCTCCATCTTCATCGTTCCATCACCGATCTTCCCGATCTGCTTGATATCATCGAACGCGATCTCGGCGCTCCGCCACGATAATCTCCGTTGCCGATCCGCGAGCATTTATCACCATCATTCATCTCTTCACGCCCCTGTAGCCGCCGTTGCCAATTCTCGTACCGGGGGGGCGCGGGCATCGGGATTTGCCGGTTGTGCTCTATCTTGCGGAGCGCTGTTTCCGTGGCCGCCGGGTCTGCCGGCGGATGACGGGATATCGCGGGGGCCGATGAAATTATTCAGTGGCCCCCATGCGCCTGTCACATCGGCGCGGGCTATTCCATCAATTCGAACAGAGACGAGGAGAATGATATCTCGCCAATCAATCATCGTGGCATCGCGCGAGCAGGTTTCCTGCGACCTTGCGGGCGAGGCCGCCATTCTCAATCTGGCCGATGGCGTCTACTACGGGCTTGATCCGGTGGGGGCGCTTATCTGGAACATCCTGAGCCAGCCGACCGGGTTCGACGCTATTTGCCGTGGAGTGATGGCGGAGTTCGATGTTGATGCCGTGCAGTGCGAGCGGGATGTTACGGCGCTGCTGGAGCAGTTGGAACTGAAAGGGCTTATCGAGGTGAACAACGGAAACGGTGCGTAGGTTCTTTCGTCTCCCCGGCGCCGAGCAGCGATTGCTGATCGGGGCGCTCCTTCTGGTTGGAGGGGTGCGGTTCGCGCTGACCATTCTGCCGTTCGGGAAGCTCCGGAAGTTCCTTGCCAGGGGGATGCGCCCTCCCGCCCGCACCAGTCCCCGACGGCACGCAGCCGAGCGGATCGCCTGGGCGGTGACCGCCGCAAGCCGATACGTGCCGAACGCCACATGCCTGACGCAGGCGTTCGCGGCGCAGTTCCTGCTTGTCCGCGGCGGCTATCCGGCCATGCTGAGGCTCGGCGTTGCAAAGGGTCGCGATGGCGGCTTTCAGGCACATGCCTGGGTGGAGTGCGAGGGTCGCGTGGTGATCGGGGATCTGGAGGGGGAGGAGTTTACGCCACTTCCCCATTTCGATTACGAGCGATCGCGATAGTGGCCGTTCCCGATGTTTCCGTTTCCGATGTGAAGCGTCTCAGTATCGCAGCAAGCGTATAACGATCTACCCCGGAAGGGGCCTCGCGATCCGGTTGGCCGGGGGCCTTTCCGTCGGGAACTCTTTGAGAGAATCAACAGATGAATCTACTTCGGATATCGCGCCGCATGGTTCCCGCCATCGCTCTATTTCTTACAATGCTTGCGCCGCCGGCCTTTTCCCAGATCGACACAACGCATCGGAACGATACGCTCTTCCCGAGCGACACATCGATGACCGTGGATACTACCGGAACGTTCAGTGCCGACAGCTCGTTCCTCAGCGGCATCAGCACCGATACGGTGGAGTTCTTCGCCAGGGAGCCCGATCCGTTTATCAAGGGGAGGAGCGGCCTTATCTATCTGACGGGGCTGGTGGCCGGGTCGAGTTTGAAACTGGAGGCGCTGGACCCGCGGTTGAAGGGGGGGAGCCTTGTCTTTTACGGGTTTGAGGGCTTTACGCTGCTCAACGGTCTGTTGATCGGCGGGGGCTGGTCCGGTGCGCATCTCTACGGCGCGCCGGCGGAGTACGATCAGTTCTCCTTCGATTACGGCGGCATCCTCCTTGGCTACGATGCCCGTCTTCGCCCTCTCCGGCTTTCCGTGCGCGGGGCCGTGATGATTGCGTCCGGGGGATTGGAGATGATCAGAAAGGATAGCGTGCTGACGCTTTCCACCGGTCACGAGATTCTGGAACGGGTTCGGCACGAGGGCTTTTACGCGCTGCGTCCCGGCATCAGCATCGGCATATCGCCCATTCAATATTTCGATCTCCGTCTCGGCGTGGATTACCTTCTGCCGCTCGGCGGAAGCTCGCTCGCCGATCTGCGCAACCTCACCTACGGCATACGGGTTGCTTTCGGTATCGGCGAGTGATGGGGCATGGGCTCCGCCCGAATTCAGGAACATTATCGCACATGAACAGAACGCATTTCGCACTGCTGGTTACGCTCCTTTTCTTAAGCCTTCACGTCGGTCTGCTGGCCCAGAGCGCTGATGATTCCGTCGGCAGCGGCCGATTTGCCTATCTCCGCCAGGATGAGCTCCCCCCATCGCCTGCGGTTGCTCCGCGGACCAGCCGCGCCGGGGTATATATCGGCCTGATCGCGGATTATATGGGCCTCAAGCCGTCGGCGGTGGCTTCCGATCTTGGGGGGACGCCGGTGATGATCGGGGAGGAGGGGCTGCTGCTGCTCAACGGCCTGATGATCGGCGGGGCGGGGGGGAGCGCGCATCTCTACAACGCAAATCCCGCCACCTATCAGTTCTCCTACAGCTACGCGGGGGTGCTTCTTGGCTACGAGTTCGGCCTGACAGATCGGCGCAATCTCTATCTCCAGTCATCGGTGCTGATCGGTGGCGGCGGGCTTACGGCGATCCGGCGGCGGCCGGAGCTGAGCGTGACGGCGGGGGGGACCATTCTGGAGGAGATCCGCAATCAGGACTATTTCCTTCTGCGACCGCAGATCGTGATGGCGTATATGCCGACGCCGATTGCCAGCCTTGGGCTGAGCGCGGGCTATGTGATACCGGTGGGGAGCAACGTGGCCGATTTCAAATCGCTGATGATCGGTCTGCGGGTGATGGTTGGCTTCAGTCTGTAGAAAGCGTATTGTGAGCCGGTTCCGGGGCATCCAAATGCACGATCCCGGCCACGCAGGGAGATATCGATAAATATTGCATGATGCGTTAAACCCATTCCGTGAAGGGCCATCGATAGCCCATCAGCCCTCGGCCCGGATACACCAGCAGCGTTTCGGATAACGTGGAGACGCGGGGACGGACTGAACTATCACGTTGAACCATGGAAGCATCATGAAGCATATTCACCTTCTCCTTATCCTGCCGTTGGCCGCGCTGATGGCCGCATGCGGGCACACAAATAATCTCGCCAAGTTCCCTGTCGCCGGGAAGAAGGCTCTCTTTCGCGTTCACGCCGCTTCCGATGCCGCGTCATCGATCAGCGTGGTGGAGAGCCCGGTCAAGAACACCGTCGTGGATATTATCGCCGCGGTCGGTTCGGTGATTGTATCCGATCAATCGAAGCACAAGCTGGAGCATGCCGTCAACGGCGATTCGATCGCGCACTCGGTTTCCCTGGGAACGCAGAATTCCACCAGCGATTATCTGAGCCTCCGGCCGGTGGCCGGGATGCAGGATGATCCGGATATCATTGTGGAGACGGAAATCACCGAATACAAGCTCCTGTCGGCCTCGGCCGGGCTGGCGCTCTATGTCAGGGGAAAGTCCAGGATGATCGATCGCGCCACGGGGCAGATCGTCTGGGAGGATTCGGAGAACAAGACCGTACAGCTTTCGGAGACGTATCTGGCGGCGTTCGCGCCGCGGGCCATCTCCTCCGGCGCCAGCATCTTCAACGCCGTCCGCCTGCTGACGCTGAGCGAGGAGGAGATACGGACAGTGGTGGATAACGCCGCGATGGAAGTGGGGAGGGAGATCGGGGAGACGCTTCGGGAGGATGTGGCGAGCAGCCATCACTGATACGATTTCCGGGGCTTTGTTGGAACATCTTTTGCAAGAGTCCACGCGAGTGTCGAAGTTGCGCCGCCCTCAATCAGGCGGCGCTTCTCTTTCCGTCAATTTTAGGAATCATTCATGAAACGAACTCTAGCGATTTCCCTTACGCTGCTCGCCCTGTTCTGCTCCGCCATCACCCTGCGCGCACAGGGCTCCACGCCGATCGCGGTGGCCGATACCGGCTTGAACGGTCAGGATTTCTACAGGAACCCATCGTACGGAATCGGGCTGATGGCGGGGCTGACCTCGGGCGCCGGCCTCTCCGGGCGGGCGACGTTTCCCGGAGGATTTGCGGCGCAGGCCACGGCGTTCGTGATAACCGCGGGGAAATGGACCCATTTCAACCTGGGGGGCGAAGTACAGTACGCGTTTATCAGGAAGAACACATGGCGGCTCTACGGGATGCTCGGCATGGGCATCTACAGCTCTCACACCAGCGATACCGCCTTCCCCGGCAATCGGATCGCCAATCCCTTCCGCCTTGGAATCGGGCCGGGGTATGAGACCTTTATCGGCGATCAGCTTGTCTTCTCGGCCGCCCTTCCCATCACCGTCTTTCCGAACACCGGCGAGGTCTATCCGGTCCCCGAGATCGGCCTCTTCTTCTACTT
>JBDSJW010000180.1:0-8120 GCA_039917235.1 Kapaibacterium sp. (SeqCode)
GAACGAGGCGGAGATGGCAGTGATAGGATCGGACCGCTGAACAATCCAAATTCCCGAAACAATTCAACAGCATCCCATGCAGACCGAATCGACCAGCAACTCTGGGAAAAACGCACCCGACTCCGTCACCATCCGCCACGCGATCTGGCCGGGGGATATCGGCTCCATCGTCCATCTTCACGGCATCCTGTATTCACGTGAATACAACTTCGATGCAACGTTCGAGGCGTACGTGGCCGGGCCGCTCGCGGAGTTCGTGATCGCGGGAACCGAACGCGATCGCATCTGGATTGCCGAGCGGGACGGACGGCTGGCGGGGTGCATCGCAATCGTGGCCGCCTCCGCCAATCAGGCGCAGCTCCGCTGGTTTCTGGTCGATCCCTCGGCGCGCGGTCTCGGGCTGGGAAAGCGCCTGCTTTACGAGGCAATCGCGTTCTGCCGGGAACGGAGTTATCGCTCGATCATCCTCTGGACCGTCGGCGCGCTGACCACGGCTGGAGGTCTCTACCGATCCGCCGGATTTCGGAAAACCGAGGAGCGCACGGCGCATCAATGGGGAGTGGATGTTCTGGAGGAGAAATATGAGATATCGCTGGAGGATAATCGGTAGAAGCTTCTCTGTGAAGGCATTGTTCCACATCACATTTCCGCTTCTCAGGCTCGCTGATGTTTCCGGCGGTTATCCGCGCCACGCTTGCACATAAACTGCTATAGCTGAAAAGAAACAACGTCGGGGGACGTTTCAAACGTCCCCGTGCAACGTGGCTGTTGACGCAAATAGCAAAAGGGCTTCGGCAATCGCCGAAGCCCTTTCAATAATCTTTTATTCGAGATACTTGTTCCGGCGTTCCCGGAGATCATCCGTACAGCCCGACCGAGAAGCGATCGCCGACCTTGAACTGTCCCTTCTGGAGCATCACCACTTCCGCCTTCAGATCGTTATCGCCGACCTTCAGCCGGATATAGTGGAACGGCCGGAGGCTGCCGACGCGATAGGCGTCGTTCTGGAACGGACGGGAGCTGGAGATGTCGATCACGCGACGCGGGCCGCCGCCGCCGCCGCTGATGACGAACATCTTATCACCCGCCACAAAGCGCTCGTAGGAATGAACATGTCCCGAAAGGAAGAGTCGCGTTTTCCTGGCATTCAGGAACGGCTTGGCGAAGCTCTCCACAATCTCCGTGCTCATGCCAAGATCGCTGTTCGTATACGGGGGATGATGCGCCGCGACAAGAACTCCGCGGACCGTCGAATCCTTGTCGAGCTCCGTGATCCAGTCGTTATAATCCTTCTCCTGGTTCTTGACCTCGCTGGAGCTCAACTGATCCAGATTCGTGTTAAGCGTAATCAGCGCCAGCGATCCCAGGCGGACCAGCGTATGGATGGAGCCGTTCTGATAGGGGAAGCGATCGTAACAGCAGTGGAGCGAGCGCGCCTTGCTTTCGCCGTAATCGTGGTTGCCGAGGATGGAGCGCACGGGAACTCCTCCCTCCACGATCTTCTCCATGCAGCGGTCGAAATATGACCATTCGGAGTCATCATCGCCGGTTACAACCTGATCGCCGAGCATCAGCAGCATATCCGGCTTATCAGCGGCGATGGCGTTGAGGATCGCTTCACGTTCGGTATCGTTCTGCGCGCGGCCCATGAAGTTATACTCCGCCATGCTCGTGCGCTGGACATCGCCGACAATCGCTATCGTCTTCGGGTTCAGGTTATCGACCCAGGAGCAACGTCGCGCCGGCATTGGCGGCGGTGCCGCGGCCTTGACCCCGGCCAGGAGCTTTGGGGCTCCAACGGAGGAAATTGCAAGTGCTGCCAGAAATTGTCGGCGACTTAACGTCATAGTAGGCTCTCCTGAAGCTCGTCCGGCCACGTGTTATCGTGGTTGAGCGAGAAAAAAATGAATACCACCTGGATAACGTACCAAAAAACGTGCTAGTTAGCACGAGGAAAAATTTCATTCTAGAATAAAATCATCAGCGGCATCGAGAAACTGCCCGGTCTTGAGTACTATGTCGGACGGACGTCGAGGGTGAAGTTCCAGATGACCATCTCCATCCCACCACAATTCTCCGGCAACTTCCACGCGCGAGCCAACTCGCGGAACCATATCGAGAGAGTCGCCTTTTGACTCGGGGAACAACTCTGCCCGTAAATAACGGGTGCCAAACATGTCGGGGAGTCTGTAGGAGTAGTCGCCACGTTTGATGCGATCGAGGACCACCTTCTGCTTCGTATTCAGAAACGATGTATCGCCGGGGTTATTGCCAACAAGGTAGTTTGTTGCAAGCTTCTGATCGAGAAGGAGCGATGTCCTCCAGACCTGAAAACCGTAGCGGTCGGCGCTGTCCAGCCGGATATCGAGCGCCGTCACGTTGCCGCTGGCCGCGCGCGACGATGATTCCACCGTTCCGCGCACCTTTCCAAAGAACCCGAGCGGATACCAGCCGAACCCTGTGAAGGGTTTTACCTCGGTGTTGATAAAGTCCATATTTCTATCCAGCACATCAAGCTCATCCTCCGGCTGCGTTCCCATCAGATGGATGACATCCTGCGCGGTTGCAACCAGCGCCGGAACCCATCGGGGGAGCGCATCCTGCTGATAGGGGGCCAGGGCAAGCTCCACCCCCGCCGAGAAATTCCATGAGCCGATCCCCCGGTTCCCCTCACGGAGCGGAACCATCCAGGCGGCCTGCGCCATCGCCTGCGCCGAGAGTATGGGGGTGATTCTGTAGCGCAATCCAAGGCTCGGCTCCAGGCCGATGTAGGTCTCCGCCGGCGATACGCTCCGCCCGGGCTGGAAGAACGCGGAGCCGACGCTCATCGAGAGCGGGAAGGAAAAACCGCGAATGTAGAGCGGAATCGCCAGCGAGGCCCCGATGCCGCCGTTGAACAGCACGCCGCTCTCGCCGTTCTGCACGTCCCAATCCAGCCATCCCTGGCTCCGAACAGTGTAATCATTGGCACGCGCGTAGAGAAAAAGCCCGAAATCGGTGGTGCCAAGTGGGATGGCGATATCGGCCTCGGCGCCGAATCCTCCGCCCAGCGCCTGGGTCATGTAGGTCCGCCATGTGGCGCGGGCCGCCACGGTAAAGCGCGAGCGAGGCCAGTAGAGCGATGGATCGCGCCCAAGCCATGTCGGGACAATTCCCAGGCTGAGGAGAGAATCGAGCTGCGCCGGGGTGGGGCGGGGATAGACCACTCCATGCGGATACGGCTGCGCGCGACCGACGGCGGCAACAGCAAACATCAACATGGTAAGGAGAAGAAATCGTCTCATCAGCACTCGCATTGTTCCGGAAATAAGGATTCGATGATTCATCGCACCTGGAACCGCTCCAATCTAATGCCGAAGTTGCCGCCAACGGGTTTCAGCCGGAAGAATTGAAGGAAAAGGAATAAGAGGATCGATCCCGCCGGTTACAGCGTCGCCTCGATCTTCTCGATCTCCGCGGCGATCTTCCCCCACGACTCATACTGATCAACCAGAAGCTTGTCGATCTGGACGATCCGCGCCTGAAGCGTCCGCGTTTTCTCGGCGTCGCTGTAGGTGGCCGGAAGCGCTATCGTCTCCGTGTTGGTCGTCTTTTCCTTCTCAAGCTCCGCGATTTTCCCCTCCACCACGGCGATCTTCTTCTTCAAATCCTTGGTTGCCGCGTAGCGCCGGTTCCGCTGCTCCGCCTCCAGCCGCTTCCGCTCCTTGGCATCAACGCCGGAACGGTCCTCGACGACGGCCGGTTTCAGCGGCGACAGCTTCATCACACCGGGCTTTGCGCTCTGCTCCTTCTGCTGCTGGCCGCCGGCCGGTTTCTGCTTCTCCTGCTGCGGCGCGACCTGCTGCTGCCGCTCTCCTTTCGACGGGGTTTTCTTTGCGAACGCATCGTTTACCGTGACGGTGTTGTGCCGCCGGAGGTAATCCTCGATGCCGCCAAGGAACTCCTTGATCTTCCCGTGACGGAACTCCGCGCATTTCCCGACGATCCCGTTCAGAAAATCGCGATCGTGCGAGACGATGATAACGGCGCCGTCGAACGCGATCAGCGCCTGCTTCAGCACCTCCTTGCTCTTCATGTCCAGGTGGTTCGTCGGCTCGTCGAAGATCAGGAGGTTGACCGGCTCCAGCAGGAGCTTGGCGAGCGCGAGGCGGGATTTCTCGCCGCCGGAGAGGACGCCAACGGTTTTGAAGACATCATCCCCCTGAAAAAGAAATGCTCCCAGCAGCGACCGGAGTTTGGTGCGAATTTCGCCGGTTGCCACGGAATCCAGCGTATCAAGCACCGTTCTACGCGGGTCCAGATCCTCCGCCTGATGCTGCGCGAAATAGCCGATCAAGACATTATGGCCGATAATCCGCTCCCCCCGCTGATACGGCTCTATCCCCGCGATAATCCGGCTGAAGGTCGATTTCCCCTCGCCGTTACGCCCCAGAAACGCCACCTTCTCCCCCCGTTCCAGCGCGAAATCGACCGAATGGAGGACGTGATTATCGCCATAGCTTTTATCGACCCCCTTCATCTCCACCACCACGCGGCCGCTTCTGGGGGCGGGGGGAAATTTGAAATTGACCGATGATCCCTCCGATTCCACCGCGCCCACGCGCTCCAGCCGGTCCAGCGCCTTCACGCGCGACTGCACCTGCGTGGCCTTGGTGGCCTTGTAGCGGAATCGATCGATGAACTTCTCGGTATCGGCAATCATCTTCTGCTGATTCTCGTAGGCGGACTGCTGCTGCTCCCGGCGCGCCTCCCGCTCCACCAGATAACGGGAGTAGTTGCCGGTGTAGACCGTCAGGCGCTGCATCGAGAGCTCGTAGATCTTGTTGGTGATCGCGTCCAGGAATGTGCGATCGTGGGAGATTAGGAGGATACTCCCCTGATACTTCTGGAGGAATGTCTCCAGCCACGTCAGCGACTCGATATCGAGATGGTTGGTGGGCTCATCAAGCATCAGCAGGTCAGGCTGGCGGAGGAGGAGCTTTGCCAGCTCGATCCGCATCTGCCATCCGCCGGAGAACTCGCGGCAGTGGCGGTCCAGATCCTCCGGCAGAAACCCGAGCCCCATCAGCACCTTCTCCACTTCCCCCTTGGCGGAAAAGCCGTTCATCGACTCGTAGCGGTGCTGCACCTCCCCCATCTCGATCACCAGATCGTGGAATTCCTGGCTGTCGTGATCGGCCCTGCTGGAGAGCTCATCGCTCATCCGGTCGATCTCCTTTTCCAGCTCGATCACCTCGCCGAACGCCTGCATCACCTCATCGCGGACGGAGCAATCGCTCAGAACGATCCCCTCCTGCGGCAGATATCCTATCGACGCATGGCGGCTGGCGCTGATGCGGCCGTCATCCGGCTGCTGCTGCCCGATCAGCGCGCGCATAAGCGTGGTTTTCCCCGCTCCGTTCGCCCCGATCAGGCCGATCCGTTCGCCGGGGCTGACCATGAAGTTGACATCGCGGAAGAGATATTCTCCGCCGAACTGAATTCCGAGAGATTGCGCTGCGATCATGCTACATTTCAGGATTGGGGTTATCCGTCGGCACGCTTCCCGCGCCGCACGTTACGGACGAACCTGCAAGATAGAGAATGCGCGGCATGCGATGGCGTAAGAGATGTTTACGATCAGACCGCCCATACCATTTCTGTCCGCCGCCAGTCTGTAAGTAACGCAAACGATCAGCCGCAGGACGGCCGAATCCGAGCGACTGCGGCAGCCTTCTGGACACCGCAGTGAGCGAACGATGAATGTCGGGGGACGTTTCAAACGTCCCCGGACGCCGCGGATGACGTCCTTCAACAGTCTGTTATGATGCCGCCAATTCGATTCTCCGCATCCTGACACGATCAAGGGTTTCGGCTGCCAGCGTGATAAAGATTCGGAAGCTTTCATCGGCCGCCAATTTCTCTCCGATAAGCTGATCGAATGCCTCACGCCGTAACTGTTCGATCGCCCCGATCGCCTCTGCACACTGGCTGTCGTCGGACATCCGGGGCAACCTTTTGTCGATTGCAAGGACCGCCGCGTAATACTCGTCAATACGATCCTTTTTTCTTTGCCCCTTCCACTTGAAAAACGCCGACCCGCCTCCCACCAACGCCACCAGAACCGAAACCAGAAGCCCCAGAACATCGGCGTATTTTTTGAAAAAGGATGGCTCATTCCGCTCCATATACATACGCACACCTTCATGCAGCGGGAAATTCAGAATGTTTGCATCGAACTTGTCTGACAACCCTTTCATCAGTGGGTCTCCTTTCGCCAATGCCTGCTGATGCTCCAATAGTGCCTTTACCATATCGTGAACCTGATATTTATCGACATCATCTCTGGTAATCAGTATGGCATCTATCGCGATGGAGAGCACAGGTTGTTCGGGCATCCCGCCAAACGTGCTCTTGGGGATGATGTACGGGCGGGCTCCCTGATATTTCATGCAGAACCCGTCAACCGATGAACCGCGATTTGCAAGCTCATATGAGTCAAGGCTGAAGAGCTTTCCTCCTCCACGTGTGAGCATGTCGTTGATGGAGGGATTGGTAAATCCTGTCAACGCGATGCAAACATCGATGCTATCTGAAAGATGCCGGTCCTGATATGAAGTGTAGACCGGGATATACTCCGTGCTGTCAATCCCGAGTTCGCGAAAGAAGACCTGAAGGAATCGGGCGGTACCGCTGGCGCGAGGTCCAATGGCTACTCGCCGCCCACGAACCAGATCACCAATCGAAGTGGGATGAAGAGCATTGTTGTAGATAATGAATAATATCTCCGGGAAAAGCGGAAGCACTGTCCTGATATGGGAATTGCCCTGGAACGATCCATCATCCCCGATATCATTGATCGCAAGCGCAAAGTCGGCTTCCTTGTTGGCTACACGTCGGATATTTGTATAACCGGTATAGTCGGGCCCTGACATCACATCAACCGGCATCGAGAGATTTTCCCGCCAGGAGGCTGCGATATTATCACCGATCACATAAAGTGGAGTCGCCTTGGCGCCTGTGGCAAAACGTATCGATGATCGGTCTCCGTTACAGCCAATGCAAATCAAAGAAAAGAGCGTTGCCCATCGAATACAACGTGACGTTATCATGTTGTTCACTCGAAAAGATGGGCCGATATAACTCGACCCTAAAATGATAGAATATGGCCGTGGGATGAACAACTAAGAACCGTCTGTCGAACTGCCGCTCTCACAGTACATATGAGCGCGGCAACGCGGGATAGGAAAACTATGAATTGATTTGCAAGGTCAAACAGTAGATTGCGAAGAAGTCCTCCTCTAAATCCCTTCAATCGTTCCGAAGAGTGACTTCAGTTTCTTCTCCCCCACGCCGTCGGTCACAACCAGCAGGAAATCCCCCTCGCCGATCACCAGATCGTCCGGCGGCATCTTGTGGAGTTGCCGCTCATCCCCGGCTCCCCTGCCGATGCCGAGAAGGACCGTATTGTAGTTCTTCTTCAGCTCCCAGAACGCCTCGCCGTACGGTCGGCCACGATAGGGATTTTCCGGGAGGACGCGGTACTGCTGGATATCGTAGTTGCCGGCGGCGTCGGTGGCGGAGAGGAGATCGTTGCTGAAAACCGCCACATCAGGCTCGAAAATGTAGCTGGCGATCATCTTGGAGGCGATCTCGTTCTGCGATAGCGCGTAGGTGACGCCGGCAGAGCGGAAGGTCTCCTTCAGGTCGGGATTCTCCAGCGTCACCAGATAGTGAAGGTCCGCGTATTCCTTCTTCAGGTTGATGATGCTGATCAGCTTATCGGTATCGTTCCCGGAGTTCAGCAGGATCACCGACGCGCTGCTGATATTGGCCCGCTCAAACGCCGATACGTTGTGCAGTTCCGCGAAGAGGACAAAGACCTGCTCCCCGGGAAATGCCTCGTGGATGTGATCCACGTCATCCTTGGAATCGGTGATGATGGCGATCCGCCTGTCGGCTGCGACAAGCTGCGTCGCCACCGACCGCGCAAAGGAATCCCATCCGATGATGACGATATGTTCGGTGAAGGTTGTGCCGTTCATGCCGAGCTTTTTCCTTTCTCGTTTATCGATAATCCGTTCGTTGACCATCCCCACCAGAAACCCGAGCAGGCCAAGGCTTCCCAGCAGAAACACTAT
>JBDSJW010000181.1:0-5451 GCA_039917235.1 Kapaibacterium sp. (SeqCode)
CCCGGTCGGCGACCGGCGCGTCCCCTTTGCATATCGGCCCCGAAACCGTTCACTCCTCCCGTGGAACGCGCCGGGCGCGTCTCCGCCGATCTCCTTCGTTATCAGTTCCCAATCTTCCATAGATTCATGTTCGATGGTCCATTGATACAACCAACGCTGTTCATGAACACCCGCAAATTCCTTCTGAGCGCCGCAATCCTGGTCCTGGCGGCAACGGCGCTCCATGCCCAGAATGTTTCCTACGATGATGTGCTGCTGATCGTGAACGACTCCAGCAGGAACTCGGTAACGATCACGGATTACTTCGCCTCGCGGCGCGGGATACCGGCAAGCCATATCTATCATCTCAGGATGGATACCACAGAGACGATCGATTCCGCCACGTTTATCCCGTTGAAATGGAAGCTCCAGGGGTGGATGCAGTCCAATAATCTGGTGGAGAGCATCAATTATATCGTGACCACGAAGGGATGTCCTCTCCGCGTTGCAACGCGACAGGGAGATCAGCTTCCCAATCTTCTCGGCGGCCAGGCCTCGTTCGAGGATTGCCTGGCGCTGATCAACGGTCGCGATTCCAACGCCATGCTCACGCCGCGGACGCAGTTCTACGGCTCCCGCTACTACGGTTCCACCCAGCATTTCAAGCACGATCAGGAGACGATGCCCTTCTATCTGGTCACCCGGCTCGATGGCTATACCGTGGAGCAGGTGAAGGGATATATCCAGAAGGCGGAGAATCCCGCGTTTGTTGGCGAGGGGCTCTGGGTGCTCGATGTTGATCCGGGGCGAGATGGGAGCAGCGGATACAAGATCGGCAATGACTGGCTGCGTGGGGCCGATTCGGTCCTTTCCGGGAAGGGGATGAAGATCCTGTTTGATACTACCGATACCTATCTCCATGGGGCGAAAGGGGTGATCGGCTACGCATCGTGGGGGAGCAACGACGGACATTCGGGGGGAGGCCAGGCGGCCAAACCGGGGAATACATGGCTGAACGGATCGATTGCCGAGACCTACGTTTCCACTGGGGGAAGAAGTTTTCAGCCGGGGACCGGCTACGGTCAGTCGCTGGTGGCGGACTGGATAGCAGAGGGTGCCTCGGCGGTGAAGGGCTATACCGATGAGCCGTATCTGACCGTGATGGCGGAACCGGATATCCTTTTTGACCGATATACGGCCGGGTTCAACATGGCGGAGAGCTACTGGTCGGCATCGCCGCTGATCGCATGGCGGCAGGTGGTGATCGGCGACCCGAAGATGCGTCTGGGGACGCTTGTGTCGATATCGATCATGAACATGGATTTTGGTCCGGGAATGCGGTTTATGACGCTGACCGGCGATGCCTGGGTGCGGAATACCAGCCCCGTGCCGGTGGTGATCACGGCCGGCGCCATCGTCGGATCGGATTCGCTCGATTTTCAGGCACGTCCGGTATCCGGTGCGTTTCCGGTGACGATCCCTCCAGGGGATTCGGTCGCGATTCGTCTCTCGTTCCGTCCTTCCCGCTTTGCGGTGGAGACGGCCGTCCTCAACCTCCGGCATGGCAGGGTCGGGGATACAACGCAGTTCGTGGTGATGGTCACGCTTGGGGGAACCGGCACCCGTCCGGTGCTTGCGGCCAGCGATACCGTGGAGTTCGCCGCCGGAGGAGCCGGATCGTCGAACACGGCGATGCTGACGAACACGGCGGGATACGACACTATTTCGGTCACAAAGCTGACCATCAGCGGGACCGCGGCGGGGAGCTTCAAGGTGGACCCATCGGTTGTGCTTCCGCATAAAATCCTCCCCGGAACATCGTGGGATGTCCCTCTTATCTACACTCCCTCGGCTGACGTGGATGACCGTGCCTCCCTGACGGTGGCATCGAACGCCACAAAATCGGCGGTTGTGCGTCTCCACGGTGGTGGAAAGATCGGGGGGGTCGAAATCGCCGGATCGCTCTCCGGAATTGCTATTGTGGATATTTCTCCCAATCCGTTCGCATCTTCGGCCGTCATCCGATACTCCGTTCCTTCCGGGACGGAAAATGTCAGGCTTGAACTGATCGATCTATTGGGCCAGACCGTCGCGACCGTGGTGAACGGGCCGGTTGAACCGGGTCGGCAAACCGCTGTGGTAAGCGGCATCGATCTCCCGACGGGAGCATATCTCTGCCGTCTGACTGTAACCGGAGCCTCCGGAAGGGCATCCTCGGTTGTACGGACGCTTGTTCATGGCAGATGATATCCCTCCGGCAGCGTCAATTCGAGCCTAATTTTTCAGGCCGATGAGAAGAATCCTTATCTTCGTTGTTGTTCTTATTCAGAACCTTTGCATCAATATCGCCCCATTGCCTCGGCTCATCCTGCCGTTGCTCGATGGAGCCTTCAATATCATAGAGTACTCCCAATACACTTACTCATAACCTAGAGGATCTATTGATCATGAAAAAAATGCTAGCAACTGCCATGGCCTTTGTCGCCGTGGCGAGCGTCGCGCTCGCGCAGCAGGCCGATCAGGGCCAGCCGGGAGAGCATATCAGCATTCCATTCCCAGCTGCCTCAACCGTCAAAGCTCCGAATGTCGGGTCGGGATCGGTTCAGGAGGAGTCGGGGTATGGATGGTGGACCAATATCCTTCGCCGTTTCGGCCCGGATGGTGATACCAACCGCGTGGATATCACCATTCCGATCAAAATTCAAACCGGCCCAACCGCTGCCACATTCGTCGAGATGCGCGGCGTCGGTCAGATTTTCGCCCCGAGCGTCCTCTATTCGTTCTTCAGCGGAAGCGTCTACAATGAGAACAGCGGTATTATCTCGTTCAATGATCCCGCGTTGACTGACCAGGATTATATCAACCAGTTCAAGAGCGCCCACGATTTCACGATCGATTCGATTCGTCTCTCGGCGTTCAAGAACCCGAATGCCCTGGTTGCATCGAACAGCGGTCGTATCGTCATCTACAAGACCACGACCAACTTCAAGAGCTCCACGTACAAGGCAAACGGGATCAAGAACCTGAGCCGCACCAACACGCTTGAGAAGTCCGTGATGTACGAAAAGGAGATGACCCCGGATGATCTGGAAGCCACGATCGATAACGGCAACAATACCGTTGTGCCGACCATGCTCATGTTTGATACCCCGCTCAGCTTCGCCGATGGCGAGTCCGCGATTGTGATGTATGAGAACCTTGACGCCCCCGCACTGGAGCAGCCGGTTCCGAACGATGGAGAGGTCCAGCGGATGATTGGAACGCTTGAGTATCGTACCGGCGGTGGCAATACCTCGGATACGCTCCGCAACCCGATTGAGGCGTACAAGAGCTTCGGCGTGCTTCTTCTCCGCAGCCAGACCGGCAAGCATGACTCCCTTGTCAGCGCCGCCGGCTTCCTTTCCTTCGGAAAGATCACTGCGATCTATGATGCCAGCATGAATTTCTTCGGAAGCGCCAACCTGTTTAACGGCGTTCATTACGAGTTCGGCAACAAGATCGCGGCTCAGGGCCTTGGTGCTGTCTCGCCAAACCCGGTGACGAAGGATGCCCGTGTTCCGTTCGCGCTCGGCAAGATGGCGAATATCAAGATCGACCTCTTCGGCATGGACGGCCAGCTTGTCCGTAACCTTGCTCAGGGATCGTATGTCCCGGGCAACTACACCGCCGATCTTTCGATCGCCGGTCTGAACAACGGTGCCTACATCATCCGCATGGTCACCGGCGACAAGGTCTACTCGACCCAGGTCAACGTGGTCCGCTGATCGTAAGTGATACTCTTTCCGCGGCATCGGGCCGTGGAACATGTCGGGGCCATCCTGTGGAAGGAAGGCCCCGATTTTTTTTCATGCAAGGCCTCCGCGGAGTGGTATGTTGCACGATGGCGCCCGCGCCGGAAACAGAATCTCCGGCAATCCCGGCGCAATTGCCCGTCAACCCGTCAATCGAATTCCCCGCGGAGCGCGCTTCCGGGAGCCCCTCCAACTTCGCCGGATATATATAAGGTTATGGCCAGCAGTTCCGATCAACCCGCGAATCGCCTCATCAACGAGAAATCTCCCTATCTCCAGCAGCATGCCCATAATCCCGTGGACTGGTATCCGTGGGGGGAGGAGGCGTTTGAGAAGGCAAGGCGGGAGGAGAAGCCGATCTTCCTCTCCATAGGATATTCCACATGCCACTGGTGCCATGTGATGGAGCGGGAATCGTTCGAGAGCGAGGAGACGGCGCGGCTGATGAACGAGCTTTTCGTCAATATCAAGGTCGATCGCGAGGAGCGACCCGATGTGGATAATGTCTACATGACGGCATCGCAGGCGATCAACCAGAGCGGTGGCTGGCCCCTCTCCGCCTGGCTTACCCCCGATCTCCAGCCATTCTACGTCGGTACCTACTTCCCGCCGAAGCCGGCATACGGTCGCCCAAGCTTCCGCGATGCCCTCCTCTCCCTCCACGACGCGTGGGTCAACGAGCATGAAAAAGTGCTCCGCTCCGCCAAGGCGATCATGCGCGCCGTGACGCAGGGATCGGTTGTCGCCGCCCCCGCCGATCAGCGCGTCGATACCGCGCCGATCATCGAGCTTTGCCTCCAGCAGCTTGAGCGGAGCTACGACCAGCGCCGTGGCGGCTTCAGCGCGGCGCCAAAATTTCCGCGACCCGTCATCATCGAATTTCTCCTTCGCTATCATCACGAGCGTGGAAACGATGCGGCGCTCGCGATGGCCCTGCATACGCTTCGCGCCATGTCGGCCGGCGGGATGTACGATCAGCTTGGCGGCGGCTTTGCGCGCTATTCCGTGGATGTGGAGTGGCGCGTCCCCCATTTCGAAAAGATGCTCTACGATCAGGGACAGCTCCTGGCCGCCTATGCCGATGCCTACCGGATTACCGGCGACGCGGGTCTTGCCGGGACCATCCGGCAGACGATTGCGTACGCGGAGCGGGATCTGATGGATGCAAGCGGCGCCTTCTACTCCGCCGAGGATGCGGACAGCGAGGGAGAGGAGGGGACGTTCTACGTCTGGAAGCTCGCGCAACTCCGGGATCTCCTCGCCGCCGATGAGCTGGAGGCCCTGGTTCCCTACTATGGAATCACGGAGGAGGGGAACTTCGAACATGGCAACAATGTCCTCCACACCAGCGCCACGCTCGCCTTGGTCGCCCAGGCGGTCGGGAAAAGCGAGGATGAGGTTGATGCTCTTCTCCGGTCAGCGCGGGAAAAGCTCTTCGCCGAACGGGTCGGCCGTATCAGGCCGCATCGCGATGAGAAAATACTGACGGCGTGGAACGGGCTGATGATCTCGGGGCTGGCAAAGTCCTCGGCGGCGCTCGGCGATCCGCGTATCGCGGAGCTGGCCCGTCGCGCGGCCGATCATATGATCGCCACCATGAACCGCGACGGACGGCTGATGCACCGGCTGAAGGATGGGGAGGTGCGGTTCGATGCCTATCTCGATGATTATGCCTTCCTTA
>JBDSJW010000182.1:0-6114 GCA_039917235.1 Kapaibacterium sp. (SeqCode)
GCATACTATCAGGACAAATGTGAGCGCAATCAATCTCATTATCATCTCTCTCAATTGATATTCAGAGGAATATTCTATGGCTTATCAGACTGTTGAATTACTTCTGATACCCAGACTGTTCAACAACGATCAGCCGCAAGGCGGCCGAACCTGAGCGAATGAGGTGTCCTTCTGGACGCCGCAGTGAGCGAATGGTGAAAGCCAACGCCGCGGATGACGTTGTTCAACAGTCTGTTATGCTATTTATACCGGCGGGTTGGACATCGTTGCCAACCCGCCGGGGAGCCGGGGGTACAACTACTTTCCGAACGATCCAGACTTTATCAGTTTACAAAACCGTCCACCGGCACGGACAAAATATGTTCCGGCTGGAAGCGTGCTGATATCGATATTCTCCGCATCATCAGCCGTCATGCAGGGGACTCCATCGATCGAAAAAATCTCGATCCTGCCATGTAATGCAGCGCCGTTCAGCCGCACCCTATCTCCGGCGGGATTTGGATAGAGCTGAAGATCAGTGCTGATCTCATCTCCGGAATTATCGACGGAAGCACCATTCAGGCTGAAACCGGCAACGAACATATCCATACCACCGAAGCTCTGAAGATGTAACGACCCCGCTGTGGCTGAATTGGAGAACATTCCGGTGACGACGCAATTTCCATCCCCTCCCGCCGCGATTCCATTTCCGAAAGCACCGTTGGTCCCGGCAACCTGAGTTACAAGACGATAGTCGCCATGAGGGCCGAACGCGATGACAAATGTATTGCTCGACGCATTGGGGCTGGTCATGGTGATGGAACCGAACTGCACGGTTCCGTTAAATGTGCCGGTCGAAAAGACTGTTCCCTGATCATCGACGCATATTCTCTCGGCAAGTGTGTTCGCCTGATCTCTGTACGACCGCGCCGACCAGATATATTCTCCGTTACGATCGTACTGCACGAAGAGTGCGGCTGATGTAAATCCGCCATTGCTGGAATATGTGGAATCCCCCAGAAGAATGGTGCCCCTGAAAAATCCACAGACCGAGACCTTGCCATCATTACCCACCACGACATCATTTCCACCACCGTAATAATTGCCGGTTCCTATCTGCTTTGCCCATACGAAATTCCCTTCAGGATCAGCCCTGGCGATAAAGGCCTTCTGCTGACCATCGGTCACCACAAATGAAAACTGGCCGAGCAGCAGCCCACCGGAGAACCTTCCGGTGATATAGCTATTTCCCATGTTATCCACAAAGATTCCCTGCCCGAAATGAAATGCGCCATCACCACCGGCGGAGCGTGCCCAGAGAGCATGTCCGGAACTATCGTATTTCGCGATAAACATTTCGTATGCGCGTGGCGCGGTGATTGTGATCCCGTCAAACGTCGCGCTGGAATCGTAATTGCCGGTGATATAACAGTTTCCGAGGGAATCGATTCCAAGTGCCGCAATCACATCCTGGCCGGCAGTGTTATTCCCACCCGGCGTTTTCCCCCAGATAAATTTCCCATCCCTGTCGATCTTCAGCAGATACATATCCGAGGCGCCCACGCTGTTCCGTTTGGCTCCCCCCAGGGTAATATCCTTTGTGAAGGTGCCCCCCAGATAGATATTCCCTGAATTATCAATCGCAATGCCGGTTGCAAGAATTCCGGCTGGTGCAGACGTGTACGCAATGGTATTTGCCCAGCGCAACTGGTGATCGGGGCCATATTTTGCCAGGTAGAGATTGGATTTTCCCGGCCCGACAAGCGACGTGCCATCGAAATTCGCGGTTCCGCTGAATACTCCTGTCACGTAACTATTACCCTCTCTGTCCAACGTAACCCTGTCGCCGGAGTCGTCCCCCGTACCGCCCGCGTTACGGGCAAAGGTCCAGCCCTGTGAAAACGCCGCCGATGTGGCAAACATCAACAGGATGGCGGGGATGAAGATCTTCGATCTCATTTAAAAATCCTGAGTAAAATATGTGGGAGGGATGACGCCGATGCGCCCTGCATGTCACTGGGCGGCGCGCCGATTTTCACTACGGCGGAACCGTCGTCATAATTGGATTGGTCGGAAAAAGCTCCTCTCGTTGTTCAGGGATTTCCCCCTGCTCCGACCTTCATCAGAGTGCAAACAAGGTCGCCCGATTTCACGAAATACGTTCCCACCGGCAGATGGCTTATGTCGATACGATCGGCGGGACCGAAATCCATTACCAGCACCCCATCCGTGGAGTATATTCGAACGGGATCGGTTGGTCGGCGACCCACCAGGCGCACAATATCCCCGGCGGGATTTGGGTAGAGAAACAGCTCCCCTTTCGGTGCCGGAACAAATGTATCGACCGATAATCCCGTCAGGCTGAATTTCGCAAGGAACATATCCAGACCGCCTGCGCCGCGCCCGCTATACGGTCCAGCAGCGACCGAATCGGAAAATGTCCCGGCTATTTCGCAATCTCCGTTGGAGGTCAGCGCAACTGAACTCCCCGAAACGCCCGCATTTCCAGTCACCTGTGCCGCCTGGAGATAATCGCCGTGCGGACCCAGCTTCGCGATAAATGCGTTGCTTTTATCGGCCAGACTGGTAAAGTGTGCGGCGCCGAATATGACCGGCCCGGTAAATGATCCGCCAACCACAACATTTCCCAGGTTATCGGCCTTCACCTCCGACGCCGTGCAGTTCTGGCCGTCCCCTTCCGACCGCGCTGACCAGACATAATTTCCATCATAATCATATTTCACGATCAGCGCCGCATATCGATAATTATTATCGTATGTATAGGTTGTGCCGCCGAAATTGATGGTCGATCGAAAGAATCCAGCCACATATACGTTGCCGTTTCCGTCCACGGCGATATCATTTCCCGCGCCGTAGTATCCGCCATCTCCCACCTTTTTGATCCATCGGCATGTTCCCTCAGGGTTCATCTTTGCGATAAATGCCTTCTGCTCTCCATCGACCGCATCGCATGTATCGGTGCCGAAGGTCAGAGTATTGAAGAATCTTCCGGTGACGTAGCAGTTTCCCGCTCCGTCCACCGCAATTCCCAGCCCCAGATGAAGCTGACCGTAACTGCTCCCTGATCGAGCCCAGAGGGCTTTTCCCGAACTGTCATATTTCGCGACAAATGCCTCGTAATAGAGGGAACTAACAAGCGAAATGGTATCGAACCGCGCGTCGTTGTTGTAATGTCCGGTGATATAGCAGTTTCCGGCGGAATCAACGGCAAGCGCGGTGATGGCATCCTGTCCGAATGTTCCTATCCCGACACCGCCGGGAGTCCTGGACCAGATCGGGTTTCCATCGGGATTCAATTTGATCAGGTACATATCGGATGAGCCCAGGCTTTCCCGCTTCCCCCCCGCGATGGTGATATCGGTCAGAAATCTTCCTCCGATATAGATATTTCCGGCCCCATCCAGCGCAACGGCATTTGCGAAAATATCGGACCCGGTCGCGGTGGTATAGGCCACGACCTTTGCCCAGATTACTCGACCGCGCGGATCATATTTTGCCAGATAGACATTCCAACGGCCGGGCGCGACAAGCGATATCGTATCGAATTTTGCAGTTCCCTCGAATGCTCCAATAACGTAGCTGTTGTCATATTTATCCAGGGCAACACGATCGCCATAATCGTTAGCTCCTCCCCCGGCGTGACTCAGAAATGTCCAGCTCTGTGCATATGCCGTGGAGAGCCCCATACCTAAAAAGGCTCCGATGATGAGTAGAATCAGTTTCACTGCCAGCTCCAGATTATCGTCCTCGTTCACATGCGATCGCGATTCTCATCTCGCAATTCCAATCTCGCGAGTTTGAATATTCAATCCGATTTCCAACATCGCGTGGATTATCGGTCGCATGATAATTTCACCATTGACAACTGTCGCGAGCTTTGTAACCGTTTTACCGATTTTATTTTTTCGCGGAATAAGTTATTCAGCGAAATGACATCAGGAATAGGATCGCAACCAAATTGTTCCGGCAATGCAACTCCCTCCCGCTCGAACGTCGAATAATTTTCGCCGCCGGATCGGTTGGGGCTTCCGCATGAACAGCACCGCTTCAACATCATTCGAAAGCCATGAACCTATCAAACTGATATTGATTGATTCTAAGGATTCAGATCGAGGATTTCTTATTGGGCGTGGCTACGTTTCCGGGAATGCCGTCAATAGATCGAATCCCGATCAATTCAACCGCAAAAAGCAGGATCGGATACGATTTCGATGTTGCCTGGATGATATAGCATGGGAGGATAGGTGAATTGTTCGATGTGAAGCGTTGAAAATATTGGGGATGGCGATGGTTACTCACACTGATTCGCGTAACAGCGGCGGCCCACGTTCAAGGTTTCAAACCGATCCCGATTGTTTTCGGCCGCACTTGAAAAGCCACGTTGACGGTTGAGATTTACCGTCGCATGGTCGCACCGGAAACCCTGTAGTGTGTGCGATATCATTCACATCCGGGGCTCATCATCATCATGACGATGCCAGTGATGCGCTCACTTCGAGGAGGATATTTCCTGGAATTCGGCAATAGAACGCAAGGCTTCCACGCATTTCACGAACTCCGTGCGGGATACCGATTCCCCCCGCTGTAAGCCGTTCATACGTCGCGTATACCTCCGCAGGATCATTCAGAATAAACCCGAAATGAAATTCCGCGGGATAGTCCACTGCGTCAACCTTGCCCAGATTGCTCAGTACGAGAATAAAGCCATCCTCCCCCTCCAGCACGACAAGCGATCCCTTCGCATCCGTGCAGCGAAATCGGAAAAACGTTTCGAAAAACGCGCGCGTTTCCGCGATGTCGGGAACACAAAGATTCAGATGATTGAGCTTCATGGTATTTATTCTTCCGCAACCGAAATCGATTGCATTATGATAGTTGGTTGTTCTCGGATATTATCGGCAGGTGTGCTTCCCGTTGCGCCGGATTACCGAGCCGGCGTATAGCGCAGAAGCTGATATTCCTCGGACCCCACCTGCTCGAACGGACCGAAATCGAATCGATTCTTTTTCCACGCGATTATCCCAACCGAGGGCGCCACCCATGTGGAGAGCCAGAGGGCATCGCGCTGTTTGGGGAATTGCCGGTCGATGCGTACCACCTGGGAAAAATTTCCGACTGGTACGGAGTACGTTCCGGCGCTGATTACAACCGATGTATCACCGGGAAGCCCATCGGCCCAATGCTTTCCCGGGACGAGCGGATAGACATATTCATCGGCCAGCTCATAGCCGGCGCTGTCGTTGAAATATCCCTTCACCGTATCGCCGCTTGTCGCCACGTATTCCGTATCGGCGTTGTTGCTCCACGCGTATCGCCAGATCGACACGTGTTGGCTGTCCGCTAGAATCGTATCGCCGTATATGGTCACGGTGAGCGTGTCATACTGTTTCTTCGGCAGATAATAGACTGAATATATCCAACTGCTGCCGACAGCATTGGGAAAATCGGCGGCGGGAACTGGAGGTTGAATGATCGGTTGATCGACAGCGTTTCCACATGCGATGGGAACCATGCCGATGATGAAAACCATCGCAACCAGAAACATCGTATTTATGGACGCGCGCATTGCTGGAGGAAGATCTGATTTTATTACCGATTCAGCTTTGAGAACGCGGGGAGCTATTGCCACTAATATTCCCTGTTCGGGCACGACGGCAGGCAGGTTAATCTACGACAAACATGTTTCATGGCTTATGCGGATCGGCGTGGAGATCCATCGTTTAATACCGGCAATTAAGGCCCCATTTTTTCGCCCGGAGCCAGTCAAATAAATAAATTCTGTAACAGGCTTGCAATGCGGTGCCCACAAGCCCTATGTTTGTTCCGCCTTCGTACGCATCATGGATCATATAGTGATTCATGACGGATGTCCATCCAAAGCGTTCGCGGGCTGAGAAGCGGTCATGAGGTCCTCCATTACCGTTCACAACCTCTGATATCCCCGTCGACTTCAGCAATCGTCAACAACTGAATTATTGGCTTTCCCGCTGAAAAACTGAGGGAAAGCGCGATTTTTCCAGAACCGTTACACATGTCTGCAACAACCCGCAGGCATGGTAACGCCAAGGAAAAGCATTTCTCATATCTTAATTTGATGGAGGTTCTCTCGTGAGA
>JBDSJW010000183.1:0-6280 GCA_039917235.1 Kapaibacterium sp. (SeqCode)
CGCCACTGTTGCTCCCCCCCGGCGCCGAGCTGGTTGGGAACTGCCAATCTCCCCCCTGCGTGGCAAAAACGATATCTCCGGGCCAGAAGACCCCCTGGCTGTTCTGGCCGAGAAAATCATCCATGCAGGTCTGCGCATCCATAAGGGGGACCTGACCATTCGTGATTCCGTAATAGGTTTCGGGCATGAAATGTGTCAGCACCTTCGACCCATCGCTGGCGGGCCAGTAGAAGGTGAGGCCGTTCGTCCGCGCGTCCGACGCGGCCTGTTGCGTGGAACAGGGGTCAGGTTGTACCGAGCCGGGAATGCGGGAGATCCCGATCGACTTCATTCCAAGCGCCTCGATAAGCACCGGCAATTGCGGATCGTGCCCGAAATCATCGGGGAGCCACGCCACGAAAAACACATTATCGATCAAACCGACCGACTTCAGAAAATCATGGCCGGTGAGATAATTCCTGATGAAAACCTCGCAGTGCGACACCTGGTTGTCCGGTGAGGTAATGCCGCCACCGAGAAGGCAGAAGCGCTCCCCCGCGTTCCGCAGCACGCTTGCCTTGTCCGGATTATCCTTCAGATACTGGCGCAGATAACCGACTTCGGCGTAGGAGAAGCAGAACTGGTCGTATGGATTCCCGCTTTCCCCGAAGAGCGTTGTCACGCTGTCCAGAATGCTGCGTACGGGCTGTGTAGGGGGATTCCCGCTGGTATCTCCGGTGGAGTAATACTGCTCAAATGTCACCTGCCAGTCCCAGTCATCGTGCGTGGTGGGGCAGATAATCATCGGGAATGTGGAATCGGTCGGCAAAGGGGTCGGTGTGGACATTCAGTGTTCCTTTCGTGGGTTGTTGGTTTGGTTGAGATATCGGGCCGCGTTCCTCTCGACGGCGCGGCCGTATTGCGAATAAGTCGGAAAACATGTCGCGGTGACCATCAACCGCATGGGTATGGCGGGCCATCCGGCGCCGCTGTTGGCGCGCGGGTCGCGAATGTAAAACGATACTGCCGCTGACGAGACTGAAAAAGGGGGGGGCTTACAAAGCTCGATCCGCGGGGGAAGCATATGGCGTCCAGGCGCATCGAGCGGGGCGCAACTTACATTATCGATCCCACCAGCCCAAACGGCCGGACGCGCGCGGATGGTTGTCGATGCTACGTAGTCTGTACGTATTACCAGCGCCTGGGAACACCCTTACGTTTACATCACGACAGCGCTGAACAAGGCCGCATGGCCGGTGATTCACCAGTAGGGCTGCCCGGATCACCGGCAAGGCTTTGGCTCGCGCGTCGAAGTAAACCAATTACCATTTTAACGGAGAACCAATCATGGCAAATCAAGCCGACGCACTTACGTTCGAGGCGATCGACAAGCATATCAACGAAGCGGACCTTTCGCAGTTCGAGGCGGGAGGAAAGCATCATGTCATGGCAGCAATCGCAGCCAATCCCGCCGCCGCCCTTCAGAATATCTGTGGCATCTACAAGGTTATCAAACCGATTCTTCAGGGGGTGCTTCTCATTCCCTTTGTCCCGGCATCGTGGAAGAAAGCCATTCAGCTCTTTATCCAGACAATGGATTCGATCTGCCCGTAGCACGGGCAGATACAAATACCATGGAGATAACGCGGATGGCGGCGGAAAAGATTATCCCTTTTCCGCCGCCGCCGATGTTCCGAAAGAGCTGCGGGCGCTCAGAGTGGCGATTCTCCCCCATTCCGCCCCGGACGGACGGAGTTAACCATGCGTCCGATAAACTTGCCGATGGGATATCCTCTCCCCTCTTCAGAACATCGGGGAAGGTCACCGATCATACAATTCTCCGCCCGGGGAAATCCCATCAACCACGCTTCCCCTTAATCAACCGATACACAACCGGCAGCCCGAAAAACAGAAGGAGGCTCGATACTGAGAACCCTCCGATCACCGCAATCCCCAACGGCTGCTGCATCTGGGCTCCTGCCCCTATTCCAAGGGAAAGCGGAAGCAGCGCCAGCACGGCGGCCATCGTGGTCATCAGAATCGGTCTGCGACGGAGTTTGCTTGCATGGATCAACGCAAGTTCGAGGGTCATTCCACCGGCGCGAAGATGCTTCATTTCATGCAGAATGAAGATCGCGTTCTCCGCCACGATGCCGATCACCATGATTGTTCCAACCAGGCTCGAAATGTTCAGCGTCACCCCGGTCACCCAGAGCGCCCCCACCACGCCGAGGAGCGACAGGAGATTGATCACCAGAATCGAAACGGGGGCCGCGAATTCACCGAACTCGATAAGCAGCACGATAAAGACAAGCCCGAACGCCGCAAGCGCCACCATCACAAGCCCCTTGAACGATTCCTGCTGCGTCTGATACAGCCCGCCATACTCGATCGACATCCCCGGAGGAACCACGAGCTTCGCCGCCAGCCTGCTCTTGATATCGGCGATGGTGCCGCCAAGATCCCTTCCGGTGATTCGGGCGGTGACGGCCACCATGCGGCGCAGCCCCTCGCGGTGCAGCTCCGGCTGGCCGGTACTCTTCGCGATCGTCGCAATCGATGTAAGCGGGATGGCGATCCCCTTCTGGTTTACCAGCCGGACCCCGGAGATCAGATCGATATCGCGCCTGTACGCATCAGGATAGCGGACGCGGATATCCACCAGCTTCTCCCCCTGCTGGACCGTGGAGCCCACGCTGCCGCGCATGATCGTCTCAAGCTGCGCGGCCACTTCGGTGGCATCAAACCCCGCCTGGGCCGTGCGTTGAGGATCCAGGTTGAGGACGAACGATGGGCCGGTGATCACGATGCCGTTGAACGCATCCACCACGCCGGGAACCTTCTCAATCAACCCGGTAATCTCCTCCGCCTTTGCCTGAAGCACCCTGCTGTCGGAGCCGAAGAGCTTGATCTCGATCGGCGAAGGGGAGTTGGTAAGATCGCCGATCACATCCTGCATAAGCTGTCCGAAATCGACGCGCAGTGCCGGCTGCGATGACTCGATCTTCACGCGGATATCGGCGATAACCTGATCGATCGGGCGCGACCGATCCTTTTTCAGCTTTACCAGAATATCGCCGCTGTTCGGTTCAGTCAGGAAAAAGCCGAGCTGCGTGCCGGTCCGGCGGGAGTACGATTCCACCTCCGGCACCTTCATCATCATCCGCTCCATCTCCGCCAGCATCCTGTTGGTCTCATCAAGCGATGTCCCCGGCGGCGATTCATAGTCGATCACGAACGCCCCTTCATCCATATCCGGCATAAAGCCGCTCCCCACCCGCGAGTAGATCAGCCAGGTCGCGATAAAGACCAGCAGCGCAAATGGAATCACCACCCAGGAATGCCGCAGCAGCCACGCCAGCAACCGCTCATACCAGCCTCCGGCACGGTCTCGCTTATGCTCCCGCTCCAGTTCCCGGTCGATATCCTTCTCCCTGATCACGATCAAGGCCAGAAGCGGAGCAAGCGAGATCGAGAGGAGAAATGATATCAGGAGGGCAAAGACCATCGTGATTGAAAGGGAGGCGAAGAAGGCGCCGGTAACGCCGCTCAGGAACGCCAGCGGGATATGGATCACAAGCGTGCTGGCGGTGGAGCCGATGATTGCCGGCATCAGCTCATGAAGCGACATCCGGGCCGCAGCGGTAAACGCGCTCTCCGATCCCGACACGGCGGCGCGAGCCTTGTTGAAGCGGGTGAAGATATGCTCGATCACCACGATCGAATCATCGATGATCAGCCCCACCGCCGCCGCGATTCCGCCAAGCGTCATGATGTTGATCGAGAACCCGGCAACGTTCAGAAAGAAGAACGTCATGGCGATGGTCACCGGAACCACGACCGCAATCACCAGCGTCACGCGCCAGCTCTGGAGGAAGATCAGCAGCACGATCATCGCCAGCACCACGCCGATGATGATGCTATCGCGCGTGCTGGAGATGGAGCTGTTGATGAAATCGGATTGATCGTAGAAGTTCTCGAAACGGACATCCGATGGGAGCTTCAGCCTGGCGAGCGCGCTGTCCACATCCTGGCCGATCTGCACCGTGCTGCCGGCCGGCTGCTTGATCACGTTGATCAGCACCGCCTGGCGCCCATGCGCCGTGGTACGGATAAACTGATCGGCCACCGATGGCGCCACCGTTGCCACATCGGCGAGATGGATCGGCACGCCGTTCTGCACCGCCACCACCACCGAGCCGATATCCCCCACCGATGCCAGCCGCTCGACAACCAGCGAGAGGTACATCTGATAGTTGTTATCAAGGATTCCGGTGGAGGCCACGATGTTACTTTTGGCGATGGCATCTGATACCTGCCCCACCCCCAGCCCGTACCCGGCAAGCTTTTGCGGGTCCACCGTCACGCGGTATTCGCGCACATCACCGCCGGTCACCTCGATCTTCGCGATCCCCTTCACCTGAAGAAGCGCCGGGCGGATGGTGTAGAGCGCCAGATCGCGAAGCTCCACAAGGCTCCGTTTATCCGACGTAAGGCTGTAGCCCTGAATCGGGAAGACCGAGACCCGCATCTGCTGCACCTGGATTTCGGCGGCTGCGGGGAGGACGTTATGGATATCCTGAATCCTCCCCTGGAGCGATTGCACCGTCTCCTCCACATTCGCCCCCCAGTCAAGATCGATCGATATCTCCGTGGAGCCGCGGCCGGTGACCGACCTGACAAGCCGGACATCCTGAAGCGAGCTGGCAAGCCCTTCCAGGGGGATCGTGACCTCGGACATCATCCGCTCGGCCGGCTGCTCGCCGTTATCGGCCAGGATCACAATGCGGGGAAAGGTGATGTCGGGAAAGAGGGAAACGGGCATGGAGGTGATTGCCGCCACGCCCGCCGCCGCAAGGAGCGCCACCGTAAAGAAGAGCGCTTTTCTATGCCTGACTATTTCGCCGTAGAAATTCATGCGCCCCTATCTGGCTACGGTTACGTTCGTGGAATCCGCCAGCGAGTAGTGCCCCTCGATAATCACATGCATCCCCGCGTGGAGTTGATCGCTCCGTATCTCCACGGTGGAATCGCGCGCCGCGCCAAGCTCCACCGGCACGATATGCGCCACTGAATCCGCGCCGATGGTGACCACGGAGTTCGTGTTATCCTCGTCGTTTCTGAGCACGGCCGTTTTCGGCACCAGCATCGCCCCCGGATGATGACCGGTGATAATCGAAACCGTGCCGGCCATGTCGGTCTTGAGAAGATTGAAGATCGATGACGGAAGGTGATTGAACCGCATCCTTGCCCGCACGGTCTGGCTCTGCGCGTCGGACTGCGGGCTGATGGCAACCACTACCGCGTCCAGTTCCTCATCGGGGAGCGCCTGAAGCTTTATCCGGCACGCCGATCCCCCCCGCACCGTGGTCACGGCGCTCAACGGCAGATCGGCCACGAAGACGAGCGTGGAGATATCGACGATCGAAAGCATCTCCCCCCCCTCCGCGATAATCTCCCCCTGGTTCGCGCTCCTCGTCGCCACGATGCCACCGATCGGGGCGCGAACCACGGCACTGTTATCGGCCGATGTGGCAAGCTGAAGCGTCCGTTGCGCCTCCGCCTTCTCCTCCGGCGTGCGGGCAATCGCCAGCAGCGCGTTGGCACCGTTGATCTGCGCCTGCGATTCCTTCGTCCTGATCACCGCTACCGTTGCCCCCTTCCCTATCGATTCCCCTTCAACCGCTTTCAGGCTCAGCACTGTTCCCGCGACCGGCGCGTAGAGCTTTTCGGTGCGGAGCACCTCGATCTTCCCCACGGCATCCACCACCGTCACGGCATCCCCCTGCTCGATGCCGGTGATCTTCACGGCAACCGTCGGCGGCGGCGCCTTCTCCTCCTCCACCTGCTTCTGTGGGGAACAGCTGGCGACGAACAGCAGAAGCGCAATAGCCCCCGGGAGCCGGCGCCATAATTGATGTATGATCCTCATCACCATATAATTCTATGGGGTTATCAGGCGTTCGAGTTTCGCGGCCAGCGCCTGGAGGTCCGCCAGCGTCTGAAGCTCCGCCACCCTGTTATCCGACAGAAGCTGCTGCGCGTCCAGCACTTCCAGCGCCGAGCCGCCGCCACCGGCATATTTCGATTTGGTCAGCAGAAAATTTTTCTCGGCGTCGGCAATCGTCGCGCGAATCAGTGTCAGCCTGTCGCGTCCGCGGGCGAGCCGCGAGCGCAGTTCGACATTCTGCCGCTGGAGCGATCGCCGGAGGATCTCCGCCTGCAACCGAAGCGTATCCACGCCGATCTGCCGCTGCTCCACGTGCAGATCGGTAATCCCCCAGTTCAGGATCGGGATATC
>JBDSJW010000184.1:0-6308 GCA_039917235.1 Kapaibacterium sp. (SeqCode)
GTCGGGTGAAAATGATATTCCGTTTATCGCGAAAGGGAATTTCCTCGAATTTCAGCGCGGTCTGATAGGTGGAATTTCCCATGATGGTGGTGTCGATGCCGGACATGAATTCCGCGTAGCCGTAATCGGCATCGGTGAAGAGCCAGTCCACATCGCCGTTGGGGCGGGCGATAAATCCGTCGAGGCTGCATGCGATAAAGAGCTTGAGATGGCGCATTGTTTTTCCGGCAAAGAACGGTGATCCGGCGGAGGAAAAATTGTACGAAATATTCGCGATCAGCCGAGCAAGATGCTGTTCGGTGAGATGGGGGAGAGTGCGCCGGCAAGCGCCGCCCGTTTATATGATGATGGGGTTATTCCGGTCATCCGCCGGAAATGGCGGATACAATGCGCCTGATCGAAATATCCGTGGCGATGGGCAAGCTCCGTAAGCGGCCCGCGGGGATCGGCGGCCAGATCGCGGAGGACGCGGTTCAGACGTTGAAGCTGGAGAAGGCACAGAGGCGTAAGCCCTACATGGTTGTTGAACGCGGCGATCAATGCGGCGGCGGTGATGCCGATCTCCCTTGCCAGCGCGCCGATCATTCCCACGCGCGCCGGCTCATCCGCCAGAAACCGGACGGCGTGGGGGATATAATCCGGGAGTGTTGTGGGATTACATCGCGACTGGAGAAAAGCCTCAAGCAGGGAGAATTTTTCGTTGATCCTCGCCGTTCCAGCCATGCGCGCCATCAGCCGGATCGCATCATCCCCCAGAATCTCTTTCCCTGAAATCGCCAGGTTTCTGAAACCGGCGGCCGGAATGCCGGTGAATTGACGCAGGCCGTACGGTTTGAAGAGGATGCCCGCCATCTCATGCCGCCCCATTGTCCTGGTGATGGTGGGGGCGGTCTGAAGCCCGGAGATCCAGCAGCCGGCGTTGGCGATAAGCGTGGGGCTCCCCTGGCCGGCGTGGATCGAAAAATGATCGGAGAAGTTGAAGATCAGCTCATGGTGGAGCATCGGAATGGTGCGATGGATTCCCCGGAAATCATCCGCCGCCGCATACCAGATGGCATCGATATAATAATCGAGCGGAGGGGAGGGAGTATGAATCCGGAGGAGCATATCGGTCCAAGGCATGAGAGTGATACGAACCGCGGCGCTGGAACCATGATGCCGCGCAACAGCGGCCCGGGCCGCTTGGCGAAGGAGGGGAGTATCCGCACGCAGATGCTTCCTCCGAGCTGTTGACGTGTGTTGATCTCCCGGTCATGCGGCCTTCGCAGGTCTGTTTGAGAGTCGCCGGGGGGCGGAAAAGCGCTTGCGGTGCCTGTTGCAGCGCAACCGGAATATATCGCTGGCAACCATACTTCACTTGGAGCATATCGCCCGGTGACATATTTTCAACAACTGATGTTGCCGGAGTCGGGCTCGGAACGCACATCTTTTGATGTGGCCGCTATCTTTTTCGGCATCTGCGTCGTTATGGACAGAATGAAGCCACCCCCAGCTTCACGTTAATTCGGTCGCGATAATCGAGCTCAACTGACTAAGATCCGAATACAATCTTCATGAACGCTGACAACGGACGGGCGATTTCTCCGTTTGTGGCGCTTTGAGAGCTTCGGATGCACAACGTTGACGGGTTCAGGTTCTTTCCGCCCGTGGAAGCATTACCAGGGATTCAGCGGCCCGGCCTCCCCCACGCCGGCCTTGTGATATAATCGATCGATCTGAACGATCAGCAAACTTCAATCAATTTGTGGGAAGGCTTATGAAACGCACACGCACATTCCTGCCATTCGTTCTCTTTATCGGCCTCAGCGCCACTGCGTTGGCCCAGGTGCCACGGCAGATGAGCTATCAGGGAGTGGTAGCTGACGGGTCCGGTACCCCGTTGCAGGGTAATCACACGCTCACCATCAAGATTTACGACAACACCGGCACCACGATCTACACCGAGACGCAGAACGCCGCCTTCACCAAGGGGCTGTTCAATGTCGTTATCGGCGGAACGTCGGCGATTCCCGGCAGCATTCTCTTCAATGCACAGTATACGATCGGCATCGCGGTGGATGGCGGGGCGGAGCTTGCCCCGCGGACGCCGCTGACCTCCTCGCCATACGCGCTCAACGCCGCGCAGGCGATGTCGCTGGCGCCGGGCGCCACGGGTGCCGTGACCAGCCTGAACACGGTTGGCGGTGATATCACGCTTGTCGGCGCAGGATCGACCACGGTGAACCGGTCGGGGAACACGATCACGATCAGCTCCACCGGCGGCGGAGGTTCCACCGGAATCGGTGGAGTGCAGAGCACCGATGGATCGCTGACAATTACGCAGGCGAACGGGCCGATTGCCGATCTTCAGGTGACCGATGGCGGCATCACCACCACGAAGCTTGCCAACAGCTCGGTAACGGCTGCGAAGATCAGCTCACTTGGCGCGTCGAGCGGACAGGTGCTTCAGTTCAACGGCACCAATGTGGTCTGGGCCACGCCGGGCGCATTCGCGCTTCCATATGCCGGCACCGGCAACACCGCAGTCGATTTATTCTCCATCACGAACAGCGGCACGGGGCGCGCGGGATTTTTCAAGAACTCCAACACCACCCCTGTTGCCAGCGCTCTCTATGGTGAAAGCAACGCGACTTCCCCCAGCCTTACCGTGGCGGGCGTGGAAGGAAAGAGCACCAACGGGTTCGGCATCATCGGTACAGGGGGGGGCACCAGCGCCGGTATGTTCGGTCGCGTGATCACCACCCCGACGGCCGGCGCGTTCTACGCCGGAACAGGCGTCATGGGCTTCTCCGATGCCGGACATGGCGTGGGGGGTGTTACCTATAGCGCCAGCAGCTCCGGCGTCTATGGTTCGGCAACCGGAACCGGCTGGGGCGTTCGTGGAACCAGCAGCGCCGGCGTGGGCGGTCTATTCGAGATTACCACCGCGGCCAACACCAGCAATGCGCTTGAGGGTGCCACCAACGGCAGCGGAAACGGCATCTACGGAAAGAACACAGCCGTCACCGGATCAACCTCCGGCATTCTCGGCGAGGTCTTCTCGAATGCCAACGGCATCGGCGCCGTCGGTGGTGTTACCGGCGTTTTCGGTCGCGTTAATCCGACCGCTCCGGGCGGCTATTCCGCGGGCGTTCGTGGTGTCAATAATGGCACGGGTGGAACGGGCATCGGCGTGAGCGGCTTCCAGGGTGGCAGCGGCTGGGGCGTCTACGGCGAAACCCCGAGCGGGTTCGGCGTCTACGGTCTGACCACGAATACCACCGCCGTATCGAGCGGTGTGCGGGGCGAGACCTTCTCCACCAACGGTATCGGCGTTGAGGCGAAATATTCCGGCACCGGCGTTGGTGTTGCTCTCGAAGTTGATAACGGTGCCATCCGGGTTGCCGGCGTCAACAAGGCGGCGTTCACCCACACGACAACCGCCGCAAACAAGCTGAGCGCCAACGGCACGGATATCGATAATGTTCTCTGCAACGGCGATGCAACCGCTTTCGTCTTCGTAACGCAGAAGCTGAACCCGACCGGCATCATCTACAACAACAGCGCAATCGGCGTTTACTACAACACGATCCGCAACAAGTGGGAGATCTTCAACGAGGCCAACACGGCGATTCCGGTCGGCGCGCAGTTCAACGTGCTGGTGATCAAGCAGTAAATCCGGCATTCAGCCCGCGATTTGTTTCAGGAGGCGCCTTCGGGCGCCTCCGTCGTTTCCACCCCGCGCGAAACATTATCGTTCCCCGTGAACCTTTTCCCGCCTTGCGTGTACAGCCATCAGACGAGCGTACGTACCTCCGTTCAAACATCCGATCGTACATAACAATTCAGAGGATAGACCGATGAAAAGCATTGCAATGGCGGGGCTTGCCGCCACGATTCTTCTAGCCACGGCCGGGGTGGGGCACGCGCAGGAGAAGGCGGAACGGATATATGGCTTCGCTCAGATTCAGCGCGCCCCGCAATGGTATGCCGCGCAGTTGAAACTCTGGGGGGCGGAGGTGGAGAAAAACAGATCCAATGCCGATGCGTGGCTCAATTACTACAGGGCCGCCCGATATGTCGGATTCTCCGATACCTCGGACTGGAAGGTGAAACGGGAGAAGATGGACCGGCTGATCAGCGATATGGGAAAGGCCATCCCGAACACGTTTGAATATCATTTCGTCAGATGGTGGGATGGCGGAAATGATGCCGAACGGTTCACTGATCTTCAGAAGGCATACGAGCTTCGCCCCGATTATTCGCTCCTCTCGGACGGCTTTGTCACCTATTCCGAGATGAACGGCGATGAGGAGACGATGCGCTTTTTCTGCAAAAAGTGGTACGAGACAAAGGATATCTCTCCGGCGCTCCTCAGTTATAATTACAACGTGCTGATGTCGCTGGAGAAAAACGCGATTCTCTTCACGGTGGGAGATAACGATACCTATCCGATCTGGATTCTCCAGTACGCGCTCGGCATCCGTCCCGATGTGACGGTGATGAACGCCAGCCTGGAATCGGCGCCGGAATATCGCGGACGGATGATGAAACAGCACGGAATCCAGTGCGATTACGCAAAACTGAACGCCGACAGCCTGATGGATGGGGGATTTGATGCATGGGCCTCAAGGTTTTTCCAGAATATCGCCATGAGCAACACCAAACGCCCGGTGTATTTCGGGCTGACGGTTGACCCGTCGTACCTCGATTCCATCAGAAAGGATCTTTATACCGTGGGGCTTGCAAGTCGCTACAGCCCGAAACGACTGGATAATGTGGCGCTGCTGAAAAAAAACTGGGAGAATTTTCACCTCGATTATCTGGATCACGGTTTTTACGATGAATCGTACGTGATTGAGAAGGGAACCATGCCGATGCTCAATATGAATTACGTGGCGCCGATGATGATTCTCTACGAACATTATCTGCTTTCAGGGGAATCCGGCAAGGCGGAGAAATTCAAAAATCTTGCGCTGCGGATCGGTCGCGACGGAGAGCAGGAGAAGGAAGTGCAGGCGTATATCGATCGCGTGACGAAGCCCGACGCGGACCGGCAGGAGGATTCGCCGGAGCAGAAGAACGCCGATGCCGATCAGTCCGCAAGCACGCTGGAGCGCCAGACAACCATTTTCCCGAATCCGGCGTACAGCACCCTTACACTTCAGCTCCCGGAAGCGTTGGAGTCCGATATCCAGCTTGTCGATCTTCAGGGGCATGTGCTCAGAACGCTGAAAGGGAGCGGGCGTGAGGTTCGAATCGATATCGATGGGATTTCCGTGGGGACATATCTGGTGAATATCAGGACCGCGAAGGGAAATATCAGCAAAAAGGTGCAGGTAGTTCGATAGCAGAAGGGATGTGAGACCGTGCGTCCTCCATTGTGATGGCGGGCGCATGATATTTTATCAGCATACATTTCAGCGACCGGAATTTCGAAAGCAGTCGCCGGAGATCGGCTCCCGCATTTTCGCGCATTGGCATCATGGGATTATTTCGCAGAGAACATATCCGGTCATCGAGCGATGAAAAGCTCATGGGACCCCTCGGTCGGGGGGATATCGCCGCGTTCGATGAGCTGTATGATCGCTACAGCGGCAGGCTGCTCCGCTATTTTCACAGAATGCTCGGGCGCGATGAGGAAAAGTCGCAGGATTTTCTTCAGGATATTTTTCTCAGAATTGTGGAACGGCCGGAATTATTCTCCTCCGACCGGCGATTTTCCACCTGGATATTTTCCGTGGCGCACAACATGTGCAAGAATGAATACCGCCGCGCGATGGTCCGCCAGTCGGTCGATATCGAGCTTGACGATATTCCCCTGGAAGGCGGGGAAATCGTCGAGGAGATCGACCGGGAGCAGTTTCTGAATATGCTCTCGCTGGAGCTTGATCTGCTGGATGATGACCGGCGCACCACGTTTATCCTCCGCCATCAGGAGGGGCTTTCGATTCGCGAGATCAGCGAGATCGTCGGATGCCCGGAGGGGACGGTGAAATCGCGATTGTTCAACACGGCAAAAAAGCTGGCGGAACGCCTTGATCGATTTAATCCACACAGTTCGACGATAGATTATGAACAGATCCGATGAATTCCGTCGCGACGATATAGAGTCGCTTGCCGTAAGCCGGCGCTTCGAGGAGCTTACCGGGGAGGAGCGGGAGCTTGTCCTGCGCGAATGCGGCTCGCGTGATGCCTACGACCGGATGCGGGGGGCGCTTCTGCTGGCGCGCCGGGAACTTACGGCAGCGAACCCGCGTCTTGCTCCCCGCCCTGAAATCCGGTCGGAGCTTCATGCGGCTCTCCGTTCCCGTGCCGTCCGTACTCCT
>JBDSJW010000185.1:0-5359 GCA_039917235.1 Kapaibacterium sp. (SeqCode)
AGACCTGCCCCGACGATAACAATGACAATGACGATAACTATGACAACGACGACCGCTTCTGAAACAGCCGGTTGATCGACCGCTTCAGCACCGCCAGCAGCAGCTTGATCAGCGAGTTGCCGCGCGATGACTGGATCTGAAGCATCATATGCAGGTCGTGAACATCGGAGCGGGAGAGGTTTTTCGCGGCGGAATCGATCTGGTCGGTGGTTTCCATCACATCCTTCAGCAGCTCGTTCAGGCGGTTCGCCATCTCCTGAAGCTGCGCCATCTGCTCCTGATCCCCCCCCGATTTCAGGAGCATCTGCACATGCTCGTAGAGGAGCGCGGCCTCCCGCAACGCATCGGCATCGATCCCCTCCGCAAAATCCATCTCCACCTCCGCAAGCAGCTCGTGTATCTCCTCGATCTCGCTCTGTCGCAGCGTGAATATCGCGTCGGCGGAGATATCGTCGATGTTCACAAAGACGCGGGAGAGCGTCTCGATCTCGCGACCATATGTCTTCTTCAGGTTTCCGACGATATGCGATCGGAGCTGTTCGGCGCGCCCCTCGATCGACGCGACATGGGAGCGGAGGCTCCGCTTTTCGGATTCGATGGTGGCATGTTCCAGGTTGATTCTGGTGCGCCGCAGCTCCTCCTCCAGTTTCCCCAGATTCCGGCTGTCGGCGCTTTCGCCGCGCGCGGCAAGATCGCGGAGGAACTTCTCATCGCCATAGATCTCCGCGTTGCCGATCTTGATGGTATTGATCCTGATGGTATCGCCAAGCGCCGCGCGGATCTTCTCCTGATCCAGATGGCATGCGCCGTCGGTGACCACCAGGATCTCCGCGCCGGAGAGCGCCGACTGCGCGCGGATATCATCGGTGGCCTGGAGGATTGCCCGCTCCATCACCGTCCCGTTGCCCAGCCTGTTCAGCCGCATCGCATACTGGATAATGCCCCGGAGCGATCCGTGGTCGGTGGCGGTGCGGAGCGGCCCCAGATCGGTATCGAACGTCCTGAGATAGACATGCCCCAGCTCCCGGAGATTTCGCTTCAGGAAGACATAGACCACCGCCTTCGCCATCTGGAACCGATGGTGCGAGTCCATGGAGGTGGAGGTGTCCAGCAGCAGATAGACCTTCTGCTTGTAGTTGTTGGGGGAGTAGTCGGTGGAGGAGGATTTGAACGGCAGCACCACCGGCGTTCGCGGGATGTTGATCCAGAGAGAGCGCTGTGCAAGGCGCTGGAGAAACAGATCCTCGGGAAGAAGATACTGGTGGGGAAAGATCCGTGTGATATCCGAGACATTCCGCATCAGCGCCGCCTCGTATTCCTCGCTGTAGGTCACGTTCCGGTTCGGTCGCCATTCGCGCGTTTCAGCTTCCTTCCGCTCCTGCTGGTTTGTGGAGACCGACATCACCGAGGAGATCGACCGGAAGAGCGCCGACTCCGGGTCTTCCAGCACGCGGGCAATCTCGAAGACCGCGGTGAAATCCTCAGGGAGCATATCCTCGATCCCACGGAAGTAGCCGAACTCCTCCATGTGCTCGAAAAACGTGCTATGCGTCAGGACCTGATGTTTCATACCGTTTGCGTCGTTCATCGGGTGCGGGGCATCGTCCGGCGTGATCAATGGAGAGGGGTTTCGCCGGAATTGCGGACGCGGAAGATCTGATGGAGATCGTGCTGAAGCTGGGCGCGGAGATCGCGCACTTCATCGGTCGCGGGCTGGAAGCGATCCAGATAATCGGTCATCAGACGGCGGTTCTGCTCCACCTGGACATCGGCCATGCCGAATGTCTCCTTCGCCCACTCGCGGAGCGTCCGTTTGATCGGGAGATTTTCGACCGAGGTAAGAGGTTGCTGGAGAAGATCCGGGTTTACCTTGAGCTGGTCCAGCAGCGCCTTGAACTCCAGCAGCGTTTTGAGTTGCTCAAACGCCTGGCTGGCGCCGAACTGATGGCTCAGCGCCGATGTTGCCTTGTTCCAGCTATTCCGCTCATCCTCGATGCCGATCGTGGTGAAGAGGACATAGAGCTTCTCAACATCGGCCTGGGTAACTGAACTGCGGCCGTGCATAAAGGCGATGGCGCGGAGAAGATCGAACGCCTTTACCTGCTTGCGCGGCGAGATATAATAGTCCCGTCCGGGCGTCCCGTAGCTGTTCCCCTGCGCCAGTTGCCGGTTCCGAAGCTCCTCGTAATAGCGCACCACCACGTTGCCGTAGTAGATGATCTCCGGCGGTATCGCAATCTCCATCTGATCGCTCGCTCCGGTGCAGATCGCCGTCACCTGCCGGAGCGTTTCAAACTCGATCTGCTTCGGCGGCGTTGCCGGCTGGCCGCCGTGGCGGAGATACTGCTGCGCGATGCGATACTGGAGATACGGATCCTTGTCAGGATACACCACCGACTGATAGGTGAACCTGTCCAGCAGCGCTTCGGTGATCTCGCTGATCCGCAGATAATTCGTTGCCGCGATGACGGTATGGATCGCCGCCTTCTCCCGCTGCGCGCCAAGGATAAGCTCCCGCTCATTCAGCAGCGCCAGCAGGGCGCGGAGGGTGAAATCATTGGCGTCGAAGATCTCATCGATAAACCCGAACTCGCTCTCCACCAGCGATCCGGCCGTATTATGGATGATGCGGCCATGCTTCAGCTCCTCGATATTCAACCCGCCGAAATACGTATCCGGCTGCTGCTCCTTCGACGCCTGCACCTTGAAATAGCGTGCCCCCTTGAACATCATGAAGATCTGCTCGGTCATCAGCGACTTGCCGACGCCGGTACGGCTCTGGATCAGCGCGTGCTCCCCGGTGAGGAGCGCGCAGAAGATCTGTTCCACCACGTCGGCCCGGTTGATAAGCCGGCCATTGACGAATTCGATGGCGTCCTGGAGATCGAGGATGACCTGCTGGACATTGAGTGGCTTCGGTGCTGATGTCGTCATGAACAGTGATTGGTTGCTTGACACGTATCTGCCATCGGGGATGTATCTTGGAGTTCCCAGCCGCGCGGTCCGCGTTCTTCCGGGCCTGCGCCCGAAATTTCCCGGAACCGTGGTTCCGGTCTGCGCGCGCGCGAGGAGATGGAATCGGTCTTGCGAACGGTCCCCGTCAGCCCGCGATCGGGAGACGGAACGGGGATTCCGTGAGGGGGAATATACAGTGCGGCGGGAAGATGTTCATGAACGGATGCCGATCATCCCGCAACGATCTGACGGAAGATGCAAACATACATCGCTTTCGGCCTTACTCTTCAATCGGATATCACTCTGCCCGACCTTTTTTCGGGGGGGGATGGCATGGCCGATATCTCCATTGTGTACGGCGAGGTGGCGGAGCGGGGAGATGAGGGGGCCGATGAGAGGGGATATTACCTTCTCCGTCCTGATCTGGCCTGCTATGCGTGGCCGGAGCTTGGGCGTTTCCGCATCCGGGATGGACGGGAAATCACCGTGCAGCCCGATCCCGGCGTTGATGTGCGGGTGCTGCGGAGCCTGGTGATGGGCCCATTTATGGCGATGCTCCTCCATCAGCGGGGGATGCTTGTGCTGCACGGCAGCGGCGTTGAAGTTGATGGGCGCGCAATCGGTTTTCTCGGCGATTCCGGGCAGGGGAAGTCCACCACGGCGGCCGCGCTGATCGCCGCGGGACATCGGCTTATCAGCGATGACCTGCTCCCGGTGTCGGTCGATACCAATCATCGCATCGCATCGGTTGCCCCGGGGCCGACCTTCCTGAAACTCTGGCCGGAGGCGGCGGGTGCGCTGGGACACGATCCGGCAACGCTGCCGGGGATTCTCTCGGTCAAGGACAAGCGGATGTTGAAGGTGGATGGCGGCGACGGCCGGCGCCTGCTGGTGCTTGACCGTATCTATGTGCTGGGCGGAGAGAGCGCCGTGCCGATTGAACTGATGGAGCCGCAGGAGACGATCATCGCGCTTACCCGCCACTCATACTGCGTGCAGAGCATCATGGCGATGGGGGAGATGGCCACGCACTTCCATCTCTGCGCCGCGCTGAGTCGCGTGGTCCCCATCCGCCGGCTCAACCGCGCATTTCCGCTGGACCGACTGGATGAGATGGCGGCCGCCATCATCACCGATCTCCGCGAGCGTGATATGAGATATTGATGCGGCACTATTGAATAGACGTTATTGCAATCCGGTCACCTTGGCAGACTGTTGAATTACTTCGGATGCGCGGAGAGACGGCATAGCCGGTGGTTCAATTCCCAGAGCGCCGTGCGATTGCTATCCCATTGCACCATCACCATCGCGCTTTCATAATCGGTCCAGCAATATTCCGTGTGTTCGCCGGAGATGACGAGCCGGTCATTATCCGCCTCCACGCCGAACGCATATTCAGGGATCACGAGGATATCATCCCCCCAGAGAAACCCGCTCACATGCACCACCGGGATCATCGCCATCGCGTCAAGCCGGATGTAGCGGCTTTCGATGCCGATTCCCGCTTCCTCGAACGATTCACGTCGTGCCGCTTCCTCCGGTGTTTCCCCATCCTCGCCGCCGCCGGCGATTCCCTGCCAGTAGCCGCCGGTCGCGGCGTTGCGACGGAAAAGCGCGTAGCATGGCAGTCCGTTCAGGATGCGGTAGGGGAAGGCGAGGATCTGGAATGGAGCGCGGGGCATGATCGGCGGGAACTATAAAGGATGATCCGGCGACGGATTGTGAGGGCCATCAGTCGTGCTATCAGGCTGTTGAATTACTGGTGATATCCAGACTGTTCAAGGACGATCAGCCGCAGGGCGGCCGAATCTGAGCGAACGATGAAGGCCAACGCCGCGGATGACGTTGTTCAACAGTCTGCTGTATCAGTCAAACCACTCACGGATAACGCCGCCGCCCACAACATCATCACCATCATACAGCACAACCGATTGTCCCTTTGTGATGGCGCGGCGCGGCTCCTCGAACTTCACCTCAAGCGTTCCGTCAGGGAGCGTGCGGACCAGCGCGGGGGCCCCCTCGTCCTTGTAGCGGATCTTGGCCGTGAGGCGCATCGGCTTGTCGATCGCCGCGTATTTGATCAGGTTGACGCGCTCAGCCCGCAGGCCGCGGTGCATCAGCTCCTCCGTTCCGCCCACGTAGACGCGATTTGTTCCTGAGTCGATATCGATCACGTAGAGCGGTTCCGGGGAGGAGAGGCCAAGCCCCTTCCGCTGGCCGACGGTGTAGAAGGGGAAGCCGGAGTGATGGCCGATAACCTCGCCATCCTTTACAATCTCCCCCCCCGCGACGCGCTCCTCCAGCCCTTCAACATTTTCCTTCAGGAACCTGTTGTAGTCGTTATCGGGGATAAAGCAGATCTCGTACGATTCCCGTTTTCCCGCAACCGCCAGCCGGCGGCGGA
>JBDSJW010000186.1:0-8406 GCA_039917235.1 Kapaibacterium sp. (SeqCode)
CCGCCTGCTGGGCGCCGAGCTGATAGAGAGCGCCGACATTCTGGCCGTCCCGCTGGAGCATCGTGTAAACGGCATCCGGCCCCATCGGGGTATCCACGGAATTCCAGCCGAAAAGCTCCCCGTAGAACTGCTTCGCCGCGTTCTGATCGGTTGTGCCAAGCTCCCACCAGCAGAAAGTTCCGGGCGCGTGATCGTTGACAATAGCCATTGTGAAGTTCTCCTGATCGAGTGAACGTTATTTGGAGTTTCTCCCCTGTATTTCAGTGGGAGCACGATAGAGGATAGTGAAATAACGACCGGGGAGATTCTGAAAGGGCCACTCCGCACCGGGCGCATGCAATGCAAGTTACGCCTGGGGCGGAGTATGGCGTCGCGCGGGGATTATTAAATCTTGCTGAAATAGGCGGCGGGATTACTCCACGTAATTCTCCACCACATCCGGCCCGCGAAGCTCGGCGTTATCGGGGTTCTGCCCGGAATCGCGGAGGGCGCGGCGCTGGCGGAGAAGGTCCCAGTACTGATCCAGCGCCACCTGCATCTGAAGAAGCTGCTGCTTCTCCTCATCGGTAAGGTGTCCGGCCGAATAGAGCCTCTGCTCCTCGGCGACAAGATCCTCGATATGCTTCATCACATTGCCATCGGTCATGATCGTTCTCTCCTGATTGATAAATCGGATACATGTTCTCGATGGTGATACCAGCACCATTCGTGCCGCTCCCATCTGAACAAACGGGGAGCCCGATTCAAAAAATCGGCGCTCCCCGCGCGACAACGCTTTCACCGCACCGTTTCCGGCGCGATCACCCATGAGGCACCATCAGGAAACCGTCCAGGTATCCCCTTCGTTAAGGATCTCATCCAGATCGCCGAGGCCAAGCTTTTCCTTTGCGTAGGCAAGCTGTTTCTGCGCAAGATCCTCGTATGTCTCGCGGTGAACCGCCAGGAAGATCCCGATCGGCACCGGGAATCCGGGGTTGTCGGTCAGGCGGGCGATGATATAGGCAAGCTCGTGGTTGGTCTCGTCGTAGACCAGCAGATCATCCACGCTATGCGATCCATCGGTGAGCGAAACCACCACCGGACGGAATCCATCAAGCTTGATCCCCTTGTCGTCGTTAAAGCCGAACACCAGCGGCTTTCCATGTTCGATGGCGATCACATTATCGCTCTTCACCTTCTTATCGGTCAGATTCTCGAAGGCATTATCGTTGAAGATGTTGCAGTTCTGATAGATCTCCACGAACGACGAGCCTTTGTGATGGTAGGCGCGACGATACATCTCCTGCTGATGCTTTCCCTCGCGATCGATCGTCCGGGAGACAAACGTGGTTTCGCAGCCGAGCGCCAGAAGGACCGGGTTGATGGGATGATCGACCGACCCGAACGGCGTCGATTTCGTCTTCTTCCCCTCCTCCGATGTCGGCGAATACTGCCCCTTGGTCAGGCCGTAGATTCTATTGTTGAAGAGGAGAAGATTGCAGTCGAAATTCCTCCGCAGCAGGTGCATCAGGTGATTGCCGCCGATCGAAAGCCCATCACCATCGCCGGTGACGATCCAGACGGAGAGATCGGGGCGCATCACTTTCAGGCCGGAGGCGACCGCGGGGGCGCGACCGTGGATGGAGTGAATGCCGTAGCAGTTCATGTAATAGGGGAACCGGCTGGAGCAGCCGATGCCGGAGACGAAGACATAATCCTCCTTCTTCCGGTCGAATTCCGGGAGCGTCCGCTGGACCTGGGCCAGGATCGCGTAATCACCGCAACCCGGGCACCAGCGGACATCCGCCGTGGAGGCGAAATCCTTGGCGGACTGTTTCGGAAGCACTGGAACGGGAATATCGAGGGCGACCCCGTTCGCTATCTGTTCTGTGTCCATATTGATATATGCTGAATAGTTCTGTGACTGAAGTTGAGAATCAGCGGAAGGACCGGCGCCGTGCGTCAGTTCCGTGGAGAGAGCGTCTGGGCGATACGCGCCTCGATCTCGCTGGCGAAAAACGGAAGCCCCTGAACCTTGTTCCAGCCCTCTGCATCCACAAGGAATTCCGAGCGGATCACCTTGAGAAGCTGCCCCATGTTCATCTCGGGAATCGCCACATGCTTGAACTTCCTGAGCACCTCCGCCGTGTTGCGTGGCAGCGGGTTCAGATGGCGAAGATGCGCCTGCGAAACGCTGTATCCCTGCTCACGCTTCCGCTCCACGGCCGCGCGGATGGCGCCGTAGGTGGAACCCCAGCCAAGGATCAGCAGATCGCCGCCGTCCTGATCCCCCATGATCTCCAGCTCGGGAATATCATTGGCGATACCGGCGACCTTCGCGGCCCGCAGCTTCACCATCGATTCATGATTCTCCGCGCCGTAGTTGATGTTGCCGGTGATATTCTCCTTCTCCAGTCCACCGATCCTATGCTCCAGCCCCGGAGTTCCGGGAACCGCCCACGGGCGCGCGTTCCACTCGTTTCTATCGTACGGATGGAATGTTTCCGGGTCGGTATGGAAATGCACCTTCATATCGGGAAGATCCGCCGCCGCCGGGATTCTCCACGGCTCGGCGCCGTTCGCCAGATAGCCATCGGTGAGGAGGAAGACGGGGGTCATGAACTTCGTGGCGATACGGGCCGCTTCCAGCAGCGCGTAAAAACAGTCGCCGGGGGTCTGCGCCGCCACCACGGGAACGGGACACTCGCCGTTGCGACCGTAGAGCGCCTGAAGAAGATCGGCCTGTTCGGTTTTCGTGGGAAGCCCGGTTGATGGTCCGCCGCGCTGGATGTTGCAGATCACGATCGGCGTTTCGGTCATCACCGCCAGGCCAATCGCCTCCCCCTTCAGCGCCACGCCCGGCCCGCTTGTGGTTGTAAACGCCAGCGCGCCGCCATAGGCCGCGCCGATCGCCGAGGTTATCGCCGCAATCTCATCCTCCGCCTGGAACGTCACAAAGCCGAACTGTTTGAAGCGGGACATTTCGTGGAGGATATCGGATGCGGGGGTGATCGGGTAGCTGCCAAGAAATCCCTGAAGCCCGGTCTTCTGGCAGGCGGCCACCATGCCGAGCGCCACCGCCTGATTTCCCATGATGTTGCGGTACTTGCCGGGGGTCAGCTTGGCCGGCTTTACATCATAGCGGGTGGTGAAGAGATCCACCGTCTCGCCGAGATTATATCCGGCAATCAGCGCCTTCCTGTTCGCCTCAGCGAACTGCGGCTTCTTGCCGAACTTCTCGTCGATCCATTTCATCGTTGTATCGAGAGGGCGATTATATATCCAGTAGAGAAGCCCAAGCGTATAGAAGTTCTTGCATCGCCCGGCCTCCTTCGTGGAAAGCCCCAGCCCCTCAACCGCGGCAAGCGTCCCCTTGGAGAGCGGGAGCGAAAAGAGCTGATAACCGCTGAGCGAACCGTCGTCGAGTGGGTTGGAGGTGTAGCCGGCGAGGTCCAGGTTCTTCTTATCGAAGGCATCGGAGTTCGCGATGATGGTTCCGCCGCGCTTGAGCATTCCCAGGTTGGTGATCATCGCGGCGGGGTTCATTGCCACGAGCACGTCGGGAGCATCACCAGGCGTGTGGATATCGAGCGAGGAGAAGTTGAGCTGATACGCGGAGACACCGTAGGTAGTACCGGCTGGAGCGCGAATCTCCGCCGGAAAGTCGGGAAGCGTAGCGAGGTCGTTGCCGACAATTGCCGAAGTCTGGGTGAACTGCCCGCCAGTTAGCTGCATACCGTCACCGGAATCACCGGCAAACCGTATCACTACCTGGTCCAGGACTTCTAAAGTCGTATCCATCAAGCCCTCAAGATTGGTGATAAGTGCGTGCGGACTGAGGCGAAAGGCGATCGCCTGAAAACCGCATCAATTTACCATCCCTTACAACCATTATCAACTTTCATTTGAGGAGAAGAAGGCGGCTGAGTCGTTATGGGTATTGGGGCGGGTTTGAAACCCGCCCCGACGACGACAGCTACAGCGATAACGACAGTGACGTGCTGTTGTTCGACAATGGAGACCATCATCATCACAACGACCATCACCATGAAGAATCATTTCGATCCAGCACGGCATCACCGGCGGTCTATCAGACTGAAGGGATACGACTATTCGCGCGAAGGAGCATACTTCGTTACCACCGGCACCTACAACCGCCAGTGTCTGTTCGGCGAAATCCGCGACCGAATAATGCTCCTGAACGACTGCGGAGTGCTCGTCCAGAGCATATGGAACGGATTGCCGGAGCATTATCCGCATCTGCAACTGGATGCGTTTATCATCATGCCGGATCATATTCACGGGATCATTCTGTTGATGGATGATGATGACACAGTCAATATCAAAACTGTCGAATCTGTCAGATCTGTCGAATCTGTCGAATCTGTCGGGGCGGGTTTCAAACCCGCCCTCCCCCCAACAAAGACAAAACGTCACGCACTATCCGAAATCATCCGCGCATTCAAGACGTTCTCAGCACGCGCTATCAACAACTCACGCGGCATAACTGGCTTTCGCGTATGGGAACGGAATTACTACGAGCATATCATCCGTAACGAGCAATCGCTCAATCGCATCCGCAGATATATTGAGCGTAATCCGGAGAAGTGGGGGTAGTTGTATCGGTGGGGGGTGGGGCGGGTTTGAAACCCGCCCCGACGTGACGTGACGTGATGCGATACGATGCGACGTTACGCTACCGATGCGCTTCCACGCCGACCTGCCGGCACATACCGAGCAGCGGACATGTTGAACAGCGCGGCAGCGTGCCGGTACAGATATGCTTGCCGAACGGCACCAGCAACCGGTTGATCTCCACCCAGTACCGTTGCGGCAGCACCTTTTCCAGCTCCAGCGTGGTCCCCTCCGGCGTGGCGGCTGCCACATATCCCCAGCGATTGGTGACGCGATGAACATGGATATCCACTCCTATTCTCGGCTCCCCGCAGGCTATCCCGAGCACAAGGTTGCTGCACTTCGGCCCCACGCCTTTCAGCGACAGCAGTATCTCCCGGTCGCACGGCAACTCGCCGCCGAACTCCGCAACCACGCGCCGCGCGATCTCACGGATCTGTATCGCCTTCCCCTCGTGAAATGTGCTCTCGCCAATCAACTCATCGATCTCCTCCACCGAAAGTTCAGCCACATCGGCGGCGGTTCGCGCACGTGCAAAGAACTTCCGCGCGGTCGGCAGCGTGGTTTCGTCGTACGTACGGATTGAGATGATGCACGCCACAAGCTGCTCGAACGGCGTGGAATAACCCTCATCGTACAACACGAACATCGCGGCATCGGCAAACCCCTTTACCGCGCCCCGCATCAGCTCGATGGCACGATCGATGTCGAATGGGAGCTTCTCTCCCTTCTCATCGCCATCCGATCGATTTTCCGTTTGTGATGTCACCCGACGCGATTCCTTTCCCATGACAATCTCCATGTATGAAGTATCCCGGCCCGCCGTGAAACGCGCAATCGCCATGCCCGACAACGGGGACGGAAACAAAATTTCCGGGGGGTGTAATGATTCGGGAGGCTTCGTGTTATTCCCGCTGAGAGACGTGGCTCTCGACATGGCCGTCCCGGATATCGAAGATGGAATGAAGGGGTATCCGGGCGGCCCGTCTTTTCAACCGAACAGCCACGCGCTTCCGGCGGTGATGCAGCCGGCTTCCAGATCGTCAATCCGGCACGCCCCCGGAGGAAGTTTGGCCCCCCGCGGCCAGTGGCGGAATGGCCGGCACACCAGCGGCTCCCTCCGCGGAAATGTTTTGTGATCAGCCCTTACACACCGATCAATGACGGAAAATCCTCCAGCCGGAACGGCATAGCATGCCGGCACGGATGAACCATAGCGAATCGCGGCCGAGCGATGTGGAGCTCTACTACCGTATGGGCGCCGATCCGCACGTGGCAAAGCTAGCATTCGAGGAGCTCTATCATCGATTCGGGCCGGGAGTCTATCGCTATTGCTACCGCGTTATCGGCGATCGGCGCGTGGCGGAGGATATCTTCCAGGAGACATTTATCAATTTCTACGAAAGCGCGCGCGGCGAGCGTGTTATGATCAATGTGGAGGCCTATCTCCTCCGCATCGCGCGCAACCTTTCGCTGAACGCGAAAAAAAGCAAACATAACGATACGCTCCCCATCGACCAGTTCGACCCGCCCGCCGATGAATGCTCCTACGAACGAAAGGAAACCGATCAACTGGTGGTCGCCGCGCTTGACTCCCTTCCGGCCGATTATCGGGAGGCGCTGGTGCTCCGTGAATATAATGGGCTTTCCTACAGCGAAATCTCCAACGTGGTGGGAGCATCGGTTGCAACGGTGCGGATCAGAATATTCCGGGCAAAACGGAAACTGCGTGGGATGCTCACCCCCTATCTGACCGATTTACTGGATCATGACTGAAGCAGAGGATGTACCGATATGGGTGAACGATTTAATATATCGCCGACGGAAATGCTCCATCTTTATCTGGATGGCGAGCTTGAACCATTCCTGGAAACGGGGCTGTTCCATTCCGTTGCCGAGGATCATGAATTGCGCGCCGAGTTTCGGGAAATGCTGGCGGTCCGCTCGGCATTTCACCGGGATTCGGTCGCACTTTATCCGCCGAATCGACTGACGCAATCGCTGATGGCGGCAATTGCACCGGAGACAGCCGGCGGAAATGCACGACGTCGTGGTGGAATCCCGCTCGTTCTCCAGCGAAGCCTCCTCCCCCTCCTCACGGCGCTGCTGGCATCGCTCCTGACGGCGTTGCTGCTGCAACCGAACAATCCATCGCAACAGGCTATTCAGGAATATTCAGGACGCGGGTTATGGGGAGGCATTATTCCCCGAGGTATGACCACTGCGGAGCATCGGAATAATAATATTGAAAAAGGAAATCCGGGTGATACGGTAGCAACCGAGAAGAATTCGACGATGAAGAATATTCCCCATCAGAATATCTCCGCCGGAAATATCAGTTCCGCGGGCTACCGGAAAACGGAACGCAACTGGCCGGCGCGTGAACAGGCGCGCGCAACGGCAAACAATTCCCAATCCGCCAATCACAAAAATATATCCGCCGACCGCACGGCAGCCGACAGCGTTCCAGGCCCGATTACACACGTTACATCCGCTCCGCTCCATGCGGTGGCTCAGAGGTTTACGCAACCCGTATTCTCCTCGGCAGCACCGGCGCACTCACTCCCACCCGCCGGGATCGTCACCGACACAAGCGATCCCACCGAACGATATATCGTTCAGCTTCGCGGGATCAACGATAAATCATTTCCGGCGTCGCGTGTAGAGCCAGGAACAACAAACTGGCTGGATGATGTCGGCATTGCGCTCTTCTACGCGCCATCGGAGCATCATCGCTTCGGGATCGAGGCGGGGCGTGAGGCTTTCTCGCAGGTTTTCCACGACAGCGAGGGAACCCGGCGCGTGCGATACGAACAGAACCCGACAACGTGGTGGATCGGCGCGGCATACCGATACGATCCCGGCGATATCGGGCTTCCGTTCGGTATACGCCCGTTTGTCCAGGCCTCGGCCGGCATTTCGCCAATCGGCGGCGTCGGTCGCGGAAGCATCGGGCTGGGATATCTCCCGGAGCGACGGGTGGAATTCTTCGGCGGGATAGACGGCGGGATTCTTCTGTATCGGCTTGGCTCAACGCTCTACTCAACGCGAAAAGCGGGATGGACAATAGGCACATCACTTAAATTCTGACGGGATATATCATGCGATTTATATCATTTCTCTTTCCGGCACTGTTCGGCGCGGCGCTGCTCGGCTCCTGCAAATCCCCACTGAGCGTCGATACGCCCAGGAACAAGGTGTACGAGGATTCGATCCACCACGCACAGGCGCTGATACCCGCAACTTCGGTCACATTTACGGCGACGGTAAACTCCGCAACCTGGGATCAATCCCTTGTGGCACAGCCAGATGTGGTAATTGACACAACCGGCGGATCGCCCCGGCTTATCATCCACAATCTGCACGCTATCTCCAACCCCGCCGATCCGACCATCCTTTCCGAATTTACTCTCCGCTGCGATTCGTTGCCGACCGATGGAACCCTGACCGCCGTCATAGATCATCCCGATATCGGAAACGGAGCAAAGCTGATAACAAAGGCAAATTCCATTGGCGGAGTCGTGGGATCGCAATACACCATTTACTCCGATAACAACAGAAATCAGGTATCGCTCAGCGCGGGAAATGCTGGTCAGGCCCGGGAAATACGCTGCATTATCTCCGCAAACTGCCGTTATGGAATACAGAACCAGAATTCGCTGACAATGGATGGAATTATTTCATCGACATACTGAAGAATGGGTGTAATTATTCCGTTGCTCGATTGTTGGTTAGTACGAGAGGGAAAATATTAAATAAAGGATAATTCCCGGCCCGTATTTTACTCCAACC
>JBDSJW010000187.1:0-26119 GCA_039917235.1 Kapaibacterium sp. (SeqCode)
CGCGACACAACGTACCGATCGATAATCTTCCGCTTCCAATCTCCTGGTATCGGAACCGGAATTATCGAACGATCACTTTCCGAACTCTTCTCTCCGCGCCGGAGGATATCTCCACCAGACAGACCCCGCGGCTTCCATCGGGGAGATTGATAACCTCCCGCGTGCCGGGCGCCGTACTTCTCCTTGTGATTTCACAACCAAGCATATCGATCACCCTTATTTCCGCCGCCCGGAGAAAAATCGGCCGCCGGATTGGGGATTGATGTTCGGGAGGAAAATTACGGCGGCGGGCCTGGGGGAGTGTAGGACGATACGTGGGATCAGAGGTGCTTTCTCATCATGCTCTCGCGAAACTCCTGCGGCGTAAGCCCGGTGTGTTTGCGGAAGAACCGGCTGAAGTATGATGGGTCGTCGAAGTTGAGTTGGAACGCGATCTCCTTGACGCTTGCGTCGGTGTGATAGAGAAGCCGCCTGGTCTCCAGGATGATCCGCTCATGAATCAGCTGGCCGATGGTGGTGCCGAGGAGCTTCCTCACGGTGCTGTTCAGGTGGTTCCGCGAAACGCAGAGCAGCTCGGCGTAGGCGGCCGGCGCGTGAATGGTCACGAAATGGCGATCAATCAGCCGCATCAGCCTTGCTATCAGCTCGTGTGCCGGGCGCCCGTCCTCGGCAACGTCGTTGGCCGTCTCAAACAGCCGCTGCGCGTGGACCAGGAAGATGCCGAGGCAGGCGCGGAGCATCTCCTCGCGATGCGGTCGATCGGATTCAAACTCGCCGCGCAGCAGGCCGATCGTCTCAAGGATGCCGGCCGCCTGGCCGGGGTTGGGGCGGAGGATGGGGCTGTGCGATCCGTGGGTCATCAGCGGAAGCTCCGCCCGGGTATGGCTGAGTGTGTGGAATTCCGGCGTGAAGAGGAGGATAAACCCGTGCGATTCCCCCCCCCGGCGAACCAGATGAACCTGTCCGGGGTTGACGAAATGAATCGAGTTATCCTCGATGGGATATTCCCGAAAATCGATATCGTGCCAGCCGCCTCCCCGCGCGAAGTAGAAGATCTCGTGGTAGTTGTGCCGGTGCGGTTTGGATGCATCGTAGCCGCCGCCGGTCCGTTCCAGAACAAGGAATCGGAACGGGAGGGAGAGATCATCTCCCTGATGAAGATCGTACGATGGGATTGATGCCGTGCTCATTGCGCCTCGATGATAAATGTCGTTGCCGCGTTGACGGGTGATTTCCCCGGAGCCATGCCACGAATGCCCAATCAACACCCGACGGCCCGGTAATTCTCGCCCGGCTCAATGTTCGATGTGGAAGTCATCAGCGGGAGGATCGGCTTTCCTCCGTTGCAGGACCAGATCGAGCGTGTAGGCCATCACCGGATCGCGTCCGGCAATGATATCGTCGATCGTCGGCGCGATCGGATGATCCGGAAGCACCCCGCCGGTGAATCTGCCGGAGATGGCGAGCGTGCTTTTGACAAGCGGTATTCTCAGCCGTATCCCCGTGTTGGGGAGCTTCCCGAGCGCATAGAAGCCGGCGGCGCCACCACGGTACGCCCCTCCCGCCTCCTCGCCGATAAACTCACCCCGCTGCCGCCCCTTCACCATCGCCGCGAAGTGCGCCGCCGCCGATTGCGTTCCGCCATCGATCAGCACGTAGACGCGGCCGTTGAAGCTTGCGGTGCTGGGCTGTTGAAGATCGAGGAGCGGAAAATTCTTCCAGACCAGCCGTCCCGCGCTGTCGGCAACCGAGGCTTCCGGGAAGCCGGGATAGAAGGCGCTGGAGTCGTACCGAAGCTCCGGGAGCCGGGTGGCGCGCGCCACTTCCAGGCGTTCCAGCCAGGGGAAGGGCTTATCGGTGAGATAGGAATAGAGGAGCGGGCCGTTGAAGGATGAGCCGCCGTGATTATCGCGAAGATCGATCACAACATCGCGCACGCTCAGATCCCTGATGGCGGTGAACGCCGAATCGATAAAGAGGGAGAATCTGTTCCCCGTGAACTCGATAATCTGATCGTCGAACGTCCTGATCGTGAGGATGGCGATGCTTCCATCGATCCGCATCTCCAGCGGACGCAGCGCGGCGATGGGGATCTGATCGGCGGCCCCATAACGGCCGGCGCGTATCTCCCCGATGGTCCGCAACGGCAGCGCGGCGATGGTGACGATGCTCTTCCGCCCGGTTGTCCGGTTCAGCATCTCCACCCTGAAGCTGTCGGGACGGGCGATTATGTTATGATAGAGCCCGTAAAAATATCCCCCCAGCTCATGATACTTGGCGGTCAGGTTTGTCCCATCGGCGTTGATGGAAGGGAGGAGTGTTTCGATCATCCGCCGCGTCGGCATTCCGTTGATGGAGATGATGCGGGCGCCGATCGGCAGCGCGGAATCGCGGCTGTAGTTTCTGTAGAGATAAAGATCGCCTCCGGTGTACCGGAATTCCAGCGGCAGAAATACCCCGTTGCGATTGCGCTCGTTTTCGTAGCGGTCGGATGCACGGATCACCGTATGCTGATCGCGGATATCGACCACCAGCGGCTTGAGAACTCCGTAGAGAAATTCCCGCTCGGTCATTGCTGAATCCAGCCGGAGCGCCGCGCCGCCGAAAAGGGAATCGAACCGTGTCTTTGTCGTATAGCGATACAGCCCGGGATGCGCCCCCTCCAGGCTGCGCCGGAACAGCTCGAAATCCTGACGGAGCTGCGCCGGCGAAAACCTGGCGGCTGTGTCGTAGCCTGTCGTGACTCTCTCCTGCGCGCGCGCGGACCCCATAAGCAGGAGCAGGAGCGAGAGGAGAGGGAGGATTCGTTTCATCTGGAGGATCTCGTGTGGGAGTCACACGGCGCGACCGCCGGTGTCATGGGGAAGGCAATAATGCTCCGTGGAAGGATCGGGTTTCCTGTCGGGCCGCGTGCATGCCGCTATCCACCAACCCCGATCTGAAAATATACGATCGGCGGCAATATTCAGCAGCACGGCGCCGGCCTCCTCTTTTTCCATGTATGATTTTTCGATTGACCGTCGGTTATTTCCCGGTCGGGGCAATCTATCATCGTCATCCATCTATTGCGTTCCTGTAATTCCCGCATCAATATCATCATCATCAATTCCCTCATATCATGAAATTATATTTCCGGGCGCCCGTTATAATTTTTTTTCTGGTGGTGCCGATCATTGCAATGGCTCAGGAAAAATCGGGGGATTCCATCGTTGCGCGCGATTCCGCCGTTGTTCACGATTCAGTTCAGGTGGTTGATGGATGGAAGGCGGGGCCGCGCTTTCTGAGCGTGCAGGGGGTATTCCTTCCCTGGAGCGGAGAGGAAATCAAGGGATTTGCGGTTGATGTGGATGCCTTTTATCTGATCTCCAGGGGATACTTCGGTTTTGGGGCGCGGGCTGGATGGCACAACGCGAGAAGCGTTGGCATACTCGATTACGGTTATACCAATAATCATTTCGATCTGCTTGCCCGTTTTTCCGCCGTCTCCAGAATTGTTCGTTTCGATCTCTACTATGGGTACGGTCGGACACTTAATGAATATTGGGGCTTTTTCGATCCAACGCCGGGAGTGCATCACAGGACGATTGATGCACTCAATCTGGGGGCGGAATTTCGGATATATCTGTTGCCGGGCATAGTAGGGTTGCTTATCCGCGGGGAGCTTCGAGATAATATCAACCAGCGGGGGGCACATAGTAGTCTGGGCCTGGGCTTCGTCGCCTGCTGGCAGCCGTGACCGCTTGACGTGGCTGTCGGGGGACGTTTCAAACGTCCCCTTACAAAACGTCCCCCGACAGAGACAACTGACTCTCGCCAAATCAACCATCAGCAGCATGCGCCGGCGGTTTTTACGGCATCCCTGCGGATGCCTGACGGTATCGGTGCCCCTTCCAGCGGCGTTGGGAGCTTCGGCGCGCAGCAGACCTTGACCAGCCGTCCGCGGTCCTTTTCCATCTGTGGGTCACGGGCCAGCCACTGGCGCACTTCTCCAAGAATATGCGCGGCGGAGGGATCGGCGGGCTCCACAATCCTGTAGTGAATCCATTTCCCATCCCTTCGCGCGCCGACGATTCCCGCCCGGCGCAGGTAGGCAAGATGTCGTGATATCTTCGGCTGATTTGTCTGAAGAATCTCCACGAAGAAGCAGACGCAGACCTCACCATTGTTCATCAGATTCAGTAGCCGGAGCCGTGTCCTGTCCGCCAGTGCGCTGAACAACACCTCCAGATTAATCCCTTTCGTTCGCCCGCTCATAGAGTATCCATCCAAAAAAAACATATACGTGTTTGCGAATATGTTAAAGCTTCGTATGTTGCTTTACACATATGCCTGGGCGAATATAAACCATTCGGAGGAACATCCATGAATACGACCAGTTCTTTCCCTGTCGCCACGCTCAAGGCCCATATCGTGCTGAATGTCCATGATGTGGCGGCCGCCACGGAATTCTACGGACGGATGTTCGGCATCCAGCCATGCAAGGTGCGGACCGGATACGCCAAGTTCGACGTGCAGAACCCGCCGTTGAACCTTACCCTCAATCAGATCCCGTTCAACGAACGCGGAGCGCTCTCCCATCTCGGGATTCAGGTTGTCTCCACGGAGGATGTCCTTGCCGTCCGCGAACGATGGACCTGTGCCGGCCTGGCAACCGCCGGAACCGTGGCTCTCGAAGCCGCCAATAATGCGCTTGGTTGTGTTCCGGGATCGGGCTGCTGTTGATGATGATAATGGACTTCACACGCACATTATCAGAGTGACCGGCCGGCGCAATTGAAGCGGGGTTTCTGCCGGACGAATTCGCGGGGATGCTGAGAAGCGCTGGATAATGATATCCCGGTCTGAGCCGTTGTCTGAGATGCGTGTCCAGGGATTTACGAATCCATGGACACGCATTCGCATAAAAAAATACCGCGACAGGAATAAGTCATGTGCATAAATTCTGATTCATATCCTCTTACGTGATAGTGGACAGATTCACCCCCCCTCACGCCGATTTTCCGGTTTATTCAGCCGTACCGTAATTCGCGGCGCATTGGCCCGGCAACTTGCCGGATAATGCTGAACCGGAATTCCGGAGCGAATAGTGAGGGAAGGTGGATATATCCATCGCCGTAATTGATCCTGCCCACTACATCAATCATTGTTCACGTAATTCCGGAGTTTCGTATCAGACTGTTGAACAACGTCATCTGCTGCGTCGGCCTTCACCGTTCGCTCACTGCGGCGTCCGGAAGGACGCCTCATTCGCTCAGGTTCGGCCGCCTTGCATCTGGTCGTCCTTGAACAGTCTGTGTCTTCGAAGTAATTCAACAGCCTGGTATGAAGCGATCCGCGATGTTGAAGTTGGTCTTCATGATGGCCGCAGTGATTGTGGGTGGATGTGCCATCGGTGCAACGAAGGCATCCGCGCAGCCGGGTTGCATCCCCGCCGTCTGCCCGCAATACTGGATCAACTATAATTACGCTTATCTGCCTGCCGCCGGGCCTCTGCCTTGAGGTTGAAGTGCGTTGCACGCCGTGCCTGGAGATCAGGGTTCACGTGGGTGCCTGCAATCCGAACCCGCCGGACTATCTGAACCCGAGTCCATTTCCTTGCCAGGGTGATTTCGGATAGAAACGCAGGATGCAATGGGGGAGGCTCCGGATCATGCCTCCCCCATTCTTTATGTCGTCATAAATTGCCGTTTGGATCAACACCATCCCGATTATTTCGGAACGATATAAATTATTGAAAGCCGCTGCGTGGCGGGCGCGAAATCGCTATCCCCCATGCGTCGGTTAGCTTGTTCTGAATATCATCATTTCACCGCTTGTCAACATGATTTCAGTGGGGAATAAAATCCACCGTCACGACATTATTGTTTTATCGAATTATTCTGAATGAGCGACAGAATGCGGGATGAATAAAATTGGCAATTGAAAATAATATGTATGTACCTGGACTTTTATGTCATCCTTGCTTCCGCCTGCTACCGCGCCTTCACTTTCTCTCCCAGCGCCGATTGCGCGCCATACGGGGTTACCACCCGCACCGCATATGTCGTTTCCGACGATGCCGGCTGCACGTCGGTGAACGTGCGTTCCCGCGATGTGATCCTGGCATATTGCTGGAGCCTGCCATCCTCTCCGCCGCGATAGACCACAAACCAGTGCTCCTCCGCCAGCCCCCCATATTCCCACCGGAGCATCACCTGCTTCCTGACCGAATCGGCGGCCGCGGTCAGCCGGGTTACGCCGGGGCGAACGCCGGGATCGTACGGCCGTGCCGCAACCGATGATGAACGATCCGAGCGGAGTCCGCTGCTGTCGGTGGCACGAATCGCGTAGAGGTAGCTTGTGTTCATCTTCACCTCCCGATCCAGGAAGAGCGTGTCGCGCCGGCTGGTGCGCGCGATGCTGTCCCATTCCTTGTTCTCATCGGCCCGCCGATAGATGGTGTGGTACGCCAGATCCTCGCTGGAGCTTGCGGCGTAAAGGATGCGCACCGAACTGTCGGTGACAAAGACATCGGTGATGACGGGAGCCACCGGCGGAATCAGATCGGGACGGGGGACGGCGAGCACCTGAGAGAATTCCGACTCGTTGAAATTCCTGTCGAGCGCCACGGCGCGATAATAGGTCCATCGCGTAAGGGTCCTGATCTCCACGGTATCGTGATAGACCGTATCGGTTGCGGTGGCGGTATCGCCGAACGATTCCCGCACCACGGAGAACTCATGATCCGGTGCGTTGGCGCGGAGCAGGCGGTAGCCCATCAGATCGCGCTCGGGGCTTTCATGGAGCCGCAGCGTCACCACGCCGTTGCTGTCCATTTGCCCATCGATCCATCGCGGCGCTCCCGGCGGCGCACTGTCGATCAGCGCCACATACGCGGAGTTGGACCGGCTGATATTTCCGGCCGTGTCAACCGCCTCCACCAGATAGTAGTTGGGGCCGTCGGGCTGAAAGGTGCTGTCGATGATCGCGCGCGTTGACGGCGGCAGCAGATCCCGCGTGAGCCTGTCGAATGGCCCGGAATCGGTGCCACCGCGCCAGACACGGAACCCGGCCAGATCCGGCGTTGCGGGGGCGCCCGGTTCCCATCGGACGTTGACTCGGCGCGCCGATATATGCTCGGGGTTTGGAAGAAATGGTTTTGCCGGAGGGGTGGCGTCCCGTGCCATGCCGCGCACATCCCCCAGCGATTCAAGGTCGGCGAACGGAGTTGTTCCACTGACGCGGTAGAGATACGGCCTGTAGTTGATCGCGGTGGAATCCAGAAATATCTCCTCGTCATCCTCCCCCGGTTGCGAGGGGCGGAGTGTGATCAGCGGCACGGCATTCATCCGCCTGAACGATCCGCCGTTATCCTCCGAGCGCTCCACATAGTACGAGGAGTAATAGCGATTGGCCTTCCATCGCAGCAGAACCTGCCGCTCGCCGCCGGCCGCGATAATGGCCGGATGCGCCGCCGTCTTTGCCGACGCGGCCGTTACCACGACAAGACCCGTATCGGGAAGGAATGCGCCAGGGTTGCCTGCCAGATAGACGCGATAGGCATAACCGGCGCCCGGCGTCACGTTCCGGTCCACGAAGCGGAGCCCCAGCCCCTCGGCCGCGGCCGCGCTTCTATCCACCGAATACATCGCGAAGCTGAATCGCGTTTCCAGTTCCTGGCGGCGTTCCGCGATCGATCGGGCGTCGTCCTGAGAATAGCTGTCGCGTGCCGGGGCATCCTCACCGAACTGGTTGAGAAGCGCATAGGCGATTGCCACGTAATCGGCGGAGTCGTTCCCTTCCTTCTCGGGGTTGGCGTTGTAGTAGGAGAGCCAGCGCTCGTAGGGCCACGGCATCATCGCGGAATCGGCAAGCGGTTTGAACTCGCCGGGTCGCCCGTTTGAGCCGACCACGGCACGTTCCACGCGATATCCCGTTCGGTTGCCGATCAGCCAGACGCCCGGCTTTGATGGCGCCCATCGGAGTATCACCGAATCCCTTCCGGGGCGCGCGATAAGCCCGATATGCGCCCTGAGCGCATCGTTCGGATCACGGTTGTCCGCGGGTTCGGTGATCGGCTGCGCGCGCAGTGCCGTCGCGCCGATGATCAGGAGAAGAAGGCCGAGAAGATATCTCATGAAGAATTCCGTTCGTTCGATGTCGCGCGATACGTTCATGGTCTGATGCCGTTCTACTGTCCGCCTATTCTGATCGGAGGGAGGGGGATGCCGGGCGTTGGCGCTCCGGGGGCAATCCGCGGGCTTACGCCGGTGGTGAACGTGGATGTCATCGTCTCGGCGATCTGCTGGCCGTTCCGTTTGGTTGCCCGTATCCAGTTGGCCCCCTGCTTCTCCCATAGCTCGCTTGTCACCGTAAACCTGTAGCGGGTGTTGTCGTCAAGGTTCTTCACCCAGACGCCGAGCCTGCCGATGATGCCGCGGTCCACCCTGTACTCGTATTCGCCAAGGGCGTTGGCGGCCGCGCTCCGGCGCAGCACCGGTGGAACCGGCGGCGGTGGGGGAGGGGGCGGTCCGCCTCTTCGGACGTACTGGATAGGGACCGGCTGCACATTGATGGCGGCGCCGAGCGAATCGAGATGGGCGCTGTAGCGGGCCTGGAATGTCCGCTTCCTTACCGTGCCGTCGGCCTGGCGTTCAAGCACATCGAACCCATCGTCGGGCTTGAAGCCGCACACCACGCCGATCGCGTTATCAGGAGGATGGCCGGTGCCGTTGTTCTCAGGGTTCACCGACAGCAGCAGCGTTCCCTGCTGGTCGATCGTGGCGACCGCGTCCTCGGCGGTGAACGTTGCGTTCTGTTCCGGCTGGCCGATGCTGCACTGCTTGCCGATTGCCAGATGAGCGGTAAAGCTTCCGGCGATCGTTCCTCCCAGGAATGAGAAGCTCCCGGATGCCTCCCCGGTTATCCAGGTTGGCCGTGGAAATCCTCCGTTCAGCCGCGCGCCGATCTTGATATCCAGCACATTGTAGTAATGCTCTCCGCAGTAGAGCGCGCAGCATTTGAACGGGTTGCAGCAGTCCTTCCAGACCTTCGGGCAGCAGTCGCAGTCGGGTTTCGGGGAGTGGTCGATATGGATGCCGGCATAGCCGTTGAACCAGCCGGCAAGCCCTCCCTGCGCGTACCATCCGTTCATCCCGAGCGGTGTTCCGTCGCAGAGAGTGGTGGGGGGATAGCGGAGCATCGACATGTTGATTTCAAATCCGCCGCTGGCGGCAAAGCGCAACTGCGTGCGATACATCAGATTAACCGACTGGTTGCCGGTGCTTCCGAAGATGGTGAAGCCGGCCGCGTATCCCTGTCCCAGGCTGGCCTGCGAGGAGATCCCCTGATTCTGAAACCCGACGTTCACGCCGGCCTGGCTCAGCCCCTGAATCGTGCTGGGGAGGAATCCGGTCTGCGGCTGGATGTTGTTGCCGAACATCAGATACTGCTGCACGTTGTACACGTTGAAAACCTGCACGGTGTTCGGGTTGGATGGCTCGCCCAGCTTGAAGTACCAGAGCCCCGTGCTTCCGTTGATATTCATCTTCAGCGATATCCCTCCGGCGGTGGTCTTGACCACGCTTCCATCGGCCGGGTATTTCAGGTTTACCAGCGCGTTCAGATCGAACACCTTCGTCGGGGGGACATAGCTTATCGTCGCGTTGCCATAGATCGGCGCGGTGTTCCGTTCCAGCAGCTTTGCGCCCCCCCAGGCATCCATGGCGAACTCGATCTTCGTCAGCCCGCCGCTGACGCTGAACTCCCCAAGGAGCGTCGCGTCGGCGTTGAATGTCTTCGGGTCGGGGGCGGTTCCCAGGACTGTCGTCACCTTGAAGCCGAAGCCGTTGTTCGGGTTCGGCGTGAAGACCGCGCCGGAGGTGGTCTGCGTGGTTGCGGTTGTGGCGCCGGCCACCGCGTTCAGATCCGGCTTTGTCATCCCCGTCACGTTCATCCGCTTCCATGCCCCCGCGCCGAAGCCGTAGAAGGCAACGCCGGGGAGGAAGACGATGCCCGGTTTCGGGAGGATCGCCTTTGCCTCCACGCCCCAGTAACGGTAGCTGTTGCCGGGGCTCTGATACTCGGTTGTCCCAAATCGCGCGGAGGCATCGATCTGCATCTGGAGCGAGTTAAAGGTCGCCTTCAGCGCCCCCTGGAACCCGTCGCCGTAGGTCGGGTCATCGTTGTAGAAGTTGATCTTCCCATCCATCTTCACCGCCGCCGTGTTGGCGTGGATATCGATCTCCTTCACAGTTACCCCCACCAGTTTTGGGGCGAAGTTCCCGCCCGCCGGCTTGTCGATTGCTCCGGTTACTTCCATCGTTGAGCGACCGGAAAGCGCGTTCTCCGAAAGGTTGAGCACCACATCAAACGATAGAGCGCCGCGAAGCACTTCGCCGGGGGATTTTGTCTTCGTGTCGAACTTGATTTTCTCGATCGTGATCGGGAAGTGCGCCAGCCATTTCGGCGGGCTTGCAAATCCCCACGTCCCCGGCTGGAACGTCATCCCGCTGTTGTCGGTGTAGGCCATTTTCATTCCCTGAAACTCCAGATCCTTCATCGTCACCTTCACCTTGTTCCCGATCTTCACATCGCTCCAGTCGAACTTCCCGTTCAGCGTAAGATCAAACGTCGTCCCGCCGCCGTTGATGGTCATGCTCATGGTCGATGTCTCCGCCAGCGCCAGCTTCGCCCCGGCAAAGAGCTTTGCGTCGATCGTGTGGTCCGGCTTCATCGTCAGGAGAAACCCGTTGTTGGTGTTGAAGAGCGCCTTGTAGGTGATGGCGTTTGGGGCGGTCACGTCGGAGACCGGGAGGACGATTCTGCCGCGCATATAGGCGCTCAGGAGCGAGCTGTTCCTGACGGAGATCCTGATGGTATCGATGCTGGCGCCCAGCCCGGAGATGTTGCCGTTCGGGAAGTTCACCACATTCTGCGCCAGGAGATCGCCGGTCACGCCAAGCTTGTCGATGATCAGATCGGGGATGATGATCTTGACGCGCTGCGCGGGATCGTTGAAGGTTCTGAGCTTGTCCGGCAGATCGACGCTCGCGGATTTCAGATAGAAGCCGTGGAACGCCTCCGTGCTGTCGCCGGTGTAGATGGCGGGGAATGTCATGCTCGGCAGGTTGCGCGTGTCGGAATGATCATAGACCATCGCCTGCACTTCCAGTTCCAGCCCGTTGGAGTTGGCAACGGCGCAGCGCGGCAGCGAAGTCTGTATCAGCCAATCCTTCCAGGAGACCACATTGGTCAGGACGTTCGCCTTTACGCGGTCGATCCCGTTGTCCGGTATCGGCACAAGCCACTGGCGTGGGAACGCCACATCCATATCCACGTTCATCTCGCGGAACCCCTTGCAGCCCCATGAGATAAATGTGCCGGGGGCGGGGGCATGTTCCGCTTTGAAGGTGATTTCGTAGGTCAGGTTGTTGTTGATGTTGCCGGAAAATGTCTCATCGGCCAGAAGCCCCAGCCGCCCCGCGCTCACCTGTGGCGCGCCTGGGCTGAAGGGGAAATTGGCCCCCTTGAAGCCGAGCGTGTCGTTGTGATCAAAGGTCAGCGGGAACGCGGCCACGCAGTTCAGATGCGCGCCGGTCGGCTCAAATTTTATCTCGGAGATCGCGATCGTCACCCCCTCCAGGTTGTTGAACCCGAGCGGCACATTGACCGGCGGCGCCGTCTGCTCCGTCAGCATCTGGTTCAGGTCAAGGCTGTCGGTCAGCTTCTTCAGCTTTGCCGGTCCCTGCTGGTGGAGCCATGCGTTCAGATCCTTCACCTGCTTCTTGCTCCAGTTAAAGGAGCCGACCATGTTGATGGCCCACTGCTGCGGATAGGCCGATGGCGTGGAATCGACCGCCGCCATCACCACGCCGGAGCAGACCTGGCCGGTGGAGTTGATTTTGATATTGCTGAAGGCCACCGCCACGTTTGTCCGCATCCACGGAACCCAGATTTTGCCGGTGCCGCTGAGCGATGCGTTGGTCCCGGTTGGCGCGCCGGTGAACTTCATCGTGAAATTGCAGATGGTCACCGAGTCGCCGTCGGCAAAGGTTCCGGGGGCGTAGGTAAGGCATGCCGGGGCGGGGCATGTGGCCGCCGGGTTGCCGCATGTGTTGGCGGGGGCCTGCGGGTTTGCCTGTGCTATCAGGTTTGCCGCCACGTTTGCATCGTTTCCGTTGTTTGCCGCCCGTCGCAGGTTCGCGCCGCCCCCTCCCATATCAACCAGCGTATCGCCGATGTTGCCGTTCCCCCGTTCCATCCGCACGCCGCCGTTGCCGCCATCAACCAGCGTGTCAACCGCTCCGCCGCCGGGGTTTCTTACTCTCCCCGCGCCGCCGTTGCCGCCATCAACCAGCGTATCAACAGCTCCCCCTCCGGGGTTCCTTCCTATGCCGATGCCGCCATCGATATTGCGGCGTTGGCCCAGCGGTGGGTTTACCGTGAAGACAAAGGGGGAGGCATACCCGTCGGGATCGCCGACCGGATTGCCGTCGGGATCGAGCGCCTGAACGGTCCAGATGTAGGTCATCCCCGGCTCCGGGCCTGGGAAATCCGGCAGCCAGAGAAGCTGCGCCAGGGTCGGCACCATCCGCTCCACGATCGGCTGATTGCCACGGAACGCCTGCATCGGCGCCTGTCCCGGCATCACCTCGAACAGAAGAAATCGATAGGTGACTGGTGCCGGAGGGTTTGGCGTGACCGGCGTCCAGCGGAACGTGGGACGATCCTCCGCGCGTATCGCGCTCTTATCGGCCGGCAGCAGCAGCGACGGCGACTGATAGCTGGCGATGGTGAACGGTCGGCAGACCTCGGGGCTCAGCGGCGCGGCGGAGATGGGGTCGAGCAGACGAAGACAGAACGTGTAGTTCCCGGCCGGAAGCTGTCCGGTGCGGAGTGTCTTCGTCTCGGCGCCTCCGTAGAATTTCATCGCGTTGAAGGGGACCAGATCCTCGCCGTAGAATGTCTGCGTGGAGTGGGCGGGAATGGTGAAGACCGTAAGCTCGTTGAACTTCGATTCGGCCTGGAGCGTGCTCCCGATCAGGATCTTCACGGAGATCTTCGCATCGATGGGGCGGGCGCCGGGGTTGGTGATGGTGAGGATCGCGGTTTCGCGCCGCGAGGCCCACTCGGAGATATAGGGGTTTGGTCGCGCCGTCAGGTTCAGCGTCACCGTCAGTGGCTGAGCAGAGGCGGCGGCCACGGCGGTCGCCATCATCAGAATCGCAAGGAGTATCGGCTTCGGTTTCATTGATCCCTCGCAGTTGAAAAAGCGCGATGAGCTGGAAGCTGCTGTCGTTATGCCCGGATGGGCTTTGATCGATGGGTTGAAGTCCCCTCGTGTGCTGCCGGCTGGTCAGAACTGCCAGCCGAGCGCGGTCCGGAGAAGATTCTCCCGGAAGGAGCCCCCCGAATGCGAGGAGCCATACGTGTAGTCGTTGGCCGATGCCGCCACGTTCAGCCGGAGCCGGGGCGTTATCCGCCATATCGCCGAGAGCCTGATGCCCAGTTCGGAATCGGTGGTGGCGTCGGCCGGCTGGCTTCGCGTGTAGGTTATCGTCAGGCCCGGCGCCACCGCCCCGTTGAAAAGCCGGTAGCCAAGCCCGAACGAAACGCTCTGCACCGTGAGCGCGCCGATCGCGAGATCGTTTGTCAGATAGGTGCCGGTGGCGCTCGCGGTCAGCGGAATCTTCAGGAACGCGGCGGCATAGGAGCCGAGCATGGTGCGCGTCCGGTTGCTGCTCTGGGCGCCGGTGATCGGGTTGAGATCGTTGTAATCATCCAGCGCGAAGCTGGCGGTGATCGTGTGAACGATCGCATCGGTGGGGAGTGCCCAGGTGGGAGTAAGGCTGAACGATTGCGCGATCGACCGTATCCGGAACGTATCATTGGAGACATCGGTGGTCAGCCCGAAGTTGGAGTACGCCGTCGCCAGCGTCAGCCCCTCGGCAATGCGTGCGTCGATGTTCGCCGAGATAAGGATCTGCCGCGTCGTGGCGCCGCTGCTCTGCGCCAGGTTGCTGGTCCTGTGGCCGAACGTGCCGGTCACGGTCAGGACGCTGTCAAACAGCAGCGCGGTGGGAGCCACGGTGAACTCCAGACGATCCGCCTGCATGTAGGGATAGCCGAGCGTGACGTATCCGGGGCCGATATAGAGCGCGGTGACATCGACTCCCCAGCTCTCCTTTTTCAGGGCCATGGAGATCTTGCCGGCGCCATCGGCTCGCGAGGATATCCGCTGGCGCACCAGCGTATTCAGCGTTGCGGCGCGTTCGCCGATATCGGCTGAATACATATCGCGCGTGAAGAGTCCCGCCCCCGCCTCGGCCGCCACATTCAACCCCTCGGCAATCGGAATGCGGGCCGAGAGGGTCGCCACAAACCCCTCCTGCGGCGTGGGCATCAGTGGGTTGCGGGCGTAGGTTGTATCGCGGTAGGAGGGATCCGCGGAATCGGGGGCAACGATCAGCGGCGATTGCAGTTCCCGGATGGAGGCGGGATCATCCCTGGCGCGCACAACGTTCAGCGCCACCTCCGATTCCTCGGTGCCGTAACCGACGGTTGCCGCGTAGATATGCCGCGCATAGGCGCCGCGCGTCAGCGCAACGGTATCGGTCTGCACCGCCCGCTGCGCCACGCCGGCCGATACCGCCAGATGAAATTTTCCCGGTCGCAGATCAGCGCCGATGCCGAAGAGCTGCGCATCCCCGATCGACAGCTCCGAGAACTTCGGTGTGTGGGAGCCCAGGTTGAACTGCGCCCATCCGAACTTCGGGGAGATGCCGAAGCTGTTGGCCTGATTCAGGAGAAACTGCGTAAGCGATGCGTCGTGCACCGGAGGGGTGATCGTGCTGGTTTCGCGGGAGGAAAGGACGATGTTGAACGGAAGATCCACCCGGCCGCCGAGCGTGATGGTTGGGGTGATGATCAGACGGATCAGCGATGGAGGGCGGCGCGTTGCGACGGGGGGTGATCCGCCCGCGGTGAAGTCGTAGAAATCCCCCGTGATCGTCGCGGAGCCGGCGGCCTTCACCAGCCCGGGTTCCTCCGGTGGCGGGGTCTCCTGCGCTCCGCAGCGCGTCTGAAGGAACAGCACGGCCAGCACGGCGAGGAGGAATCTCCATGGCGCGCGGTATGAGTGGATGCGAAGGGTGAGGGGAGGGAGAGGGAGAGGCCCCATGGAATCCTCCAGCGGTCGGTGACATCTACGGAAGTGCCCCGCATCACGGTTCCCTCATCACGGGCGTTACGCCGGAAATCTCCGCGCGGGTGGGGGTCCGACGGAATGGCAGGTGGCTGAGCTTGCCTGTTCGCGGAAGATAGAGCAATGGGGGGCGATCTGAAAAGAAAAAATCGGGGGCGGAGGGGAAGGAGACCGATATGATAGGATCGAACCCGATGTTTTCCTAGATTCCTTCCCAGGCCCCCCACCAACTACGACATGGTTGTAATCCCTATGAACGATCAACAACGAATCGCGGCCGGAAGGCCAATGGCGCGGAACTTTGCCCCACTGCGCGGCGGGGTTCTTCAGCGCAAATGCGCGTGCGGCAACCACACGATGGCCGGTGGCGAATGCGATGCCTGCGCGAGCCGGAAATTCCAGCGCAAGTCGCTCGGCATCAACCCGCCGGGCGATCGTCATGAACATGAGGCCGATCGCGTCGCGGATCGGGTTGCGAATGGCGGAATGGCGGCTTCAGCTTCGGTGACGGGGGGAGGGGAGCTGTCGCGGAAGGAGAGCGGGGGAGGGGAGATGTCGATGGCGCCGCCGATCGTGAACGATGTGGTGGGTTCGTCGGGATCGCCGCTGGACGCGGATGTCCGGCGGTACATGGAGCCGAGGTTTGCCCACGACTTCTCCGGCGTCCGCGTGCATACCGACGCGCATGCGGCGGAGAGCGCCGATGCCGTCAACGCGCTGGCGTATACCGTTGGCGACAGCGTGGTGTTCGGCGCAAATCGCTACAGGCCGGGGACGATGGAAGGGAAGCGATTGCTGGCGCACGAGCTGGCGCATGTGGTTCAGCAGCGGGCCGCACGGCCGGAGACGGTCCAGCGCGCGCCGCGCAACGATGATCCCCTCCACGCTCCCCTGCTCGATACCTACAGCGAGGAGACCGGAATGCCGCGCGACATGGCAAACCAGCACACCGCGAACTATGAGGGCTGGCTGGAGACCAAACCGCTGGCCGATGAGCTTCAGAAACTTATCGACGGCGCGGTCTGGAAGGAGATCAGAAAGCGGGCCTATCCGAAGGAGTCGGCGCCGGGCATCCAGCGCGCAAAGGATCGTCATGCCGGGAAACTCCCCGATCTGACCGGGCTGGGTCGCCTGACGACACTTGACCGTTTCGCGGGGGCGGTGCGCGGCATCCAGACACGATGGACGGCGCTGGCAACGCCGGATAACCGGGTGAAGGAGCTTGGCAAGGCCGCCGATACCGAGCTGGCCGCCGCGGATGTTCCCGGATATCTCGCGGTGGACAAGAAGCCGATGGAGACAAAGGCGTTCTTCAGGCCATCCGCGTGGATGTTCGTGATCAGCGAGGAGCTGGTCTCCGCCAATGCGCTGAACGACAAGGACGCGGCGGAAGTGGCAAACACCACGCTCCATGAAGGCCGCCACGCCGAACAGAATTTCCTGGCGGCCCGTTTCTCGGCGGGGGTCAATAGCCAGGATGCCGCGGCGATCGTGCTGGAGCAGGGAATCCCGCTGGCAATTGCCGACAAGGCGGTGGCGCAGAAATTTGACGCCAACACTGCCAAGGGGACAAAGGATCTCGGCAAGCAGATGTTCCAGGCGACAGTCACCGACGGAGTTGCAAACCAGGCGATCAGCGATGATGATGGATGGGCGCTGATGGCTACAATGCGGAGCGATGCGATAAGCGCGTTGATGAAGCTCAGGATCAAGCCCGGCCCCGTCATCATGGCGGACGCCGAGGCAAAACGGGACGCGCTGAAGGCGCAGATCAAAGTGGTTGAGGATAAGTACGCGCTCTATCGCCGGATTCCCTACGAGGCTGACGCGCACGAGGTGGGGGATGCCGCCGAGCAGGCATTTATGAGGTGGAAATGAACAACGTGAACAACGCCATCAGCCCCGCCGATGAATCGGGGCTGATCACTATGATTCTGGATTTCGTGGCGTTTCTTGCGCGCGATCCGCTCAGCGTTGATGATGTTATCAAACGGGTGGGCGATCTGGCTGGCGATCCCGGAATCCCGATGCCGATTGCGTTGCGCCCCACGCTTCCGGGAATCCGCTCCGCCAGCCTGGCGCGCTATCCCGATACCGGGCTGCCATATCTCCTCACATTGGTCCCCTCTCAGGATTTCCACCCGACGCCGAGCAAGCTTGCGGTTGTGCTGGGACCGTACAGTTCCCCCGCCGGCAATCGCGGCCGGAATCCCGAGGTGATATTCTATCCCCGTGTCGGCGATGAGCGGTGGAGCATTGCGGTGATCGTGGAGGTGGAGCGGACGAGTTCCGCGATCGATATCGCTCCCGTCATAAGCATTGCGTTCCGTCGCGATCCGGTCGGCGGCTGATCGTTGTTGAAAAGTCGGGGTATCAGAAGTAATTCAACAGTCTGTTGGGGATGTTCTCCGCCATCGAATCATCCCCCTCTCGTCAACTCCAGAAAGGCGATGTTCCCGTGCGGATCGCGATAGGTTTCGCGCGCGGCAACGCGATCCTCCAAAAGCCCCGCCGCCAGCCCCGCCAGATCAGATTCGTTCCGGTAGATCAGGTTCCACTCCATAAACGCCTCCATATAGCCTGCATCGACAAGCTCCGGGGCGAAGTTTGAAATGATCAGCCGGCCTCCCGGCGCAACCGCGTCGAAGAGGGTGCTGATAAACCGTGATGCGGTCGCGTCGGTGAGGTTGTCGCAGAGGGGGGAGTAGAGGAGATCGAAATTTCGGAAGACCGATTTGCCGCGGAAGAGTGAGCGGAGATTTCCCTGATAGGTGGTGATGCCGGGGAGCTGTTTCTGCGTGTCGATCGCGGCGAGCGTCCGCGCGTCCTGGTCGAACGCAAGATATTTCTCCACGCCGCCGGAGCGTGCGGCCCTGGAGAGTCGCGCCTCCCAGAGATGTCCCGACATCACCGCCAGCACGCGCAGGGGCCGCTCCGATGCCATACGATCTATCGTCCGCGCCATCATCGCCGCGCGGGCGCGAACGCTTCGGGGTGCCGGGCCGTCGGTTGTGTAGCTGAAGATCGAGGCTCCGAGCTGGGTTGTGAGCGACGGAAGCGTCTCCGGCGAGAAGATGAAATCGAGCATCTTCGCGTCCCCCGCGTAGCCGCGCGGCTTCCGGGCGGACCGGTGCGTGAACGGGTCCTGCCGGAGCATTTCAGCAATTGGATGCGTCCGGCATCTATCGTTGATAAAGCTCCGCCACTGCTCCATGTTCTCATCGCGCAGCCGCCGCAGCCCCATCACAATCTCATCCATCCCAAGCGTCACCATCCCCTCGCGAAATCTGCCGAGCGCGGAATCGAGCAGCTCAACGCCGCGCTCCATATATGCCGATTGCTCATCGTATGCCGATCGCTCATTGGCGGGGCGATCGGCCCGGGCCGGTCCATCCATGTTCGGGGAGTTCTGGGGGGATAGCATCAACGATGTTCTGATGTTAGTGCCTGAGTGTTTCCTGATACCGTCAACGCCAGAGATCGGCCGCCGCGCGCCATTGCATCGGGTGCGCGCGATCAATTGTACTGGATGGGATCGGTCGTCATCATGCTCGATTCCCCTCCGGTTTCCGTCACCCCTTTCAGGCCGTAGCGATAGGTTCCGCCGGAGAATATCTCCGCATCCACGAACTCCGTCGCGGTTCCATCAAGCGATCGATACATCGTCATCCCTCCTTTATCAGTCGCCTTGTAGAGATAGATTTTCGTCACCCCGGCCGGCGCGTTCCAGCGGATCACGATCCTCTTCTTCTCCCGATCCACCGTTTGGCTGATCCCCCCGATATCGCGGGCGGTTGCCGATGGATAGACGCGGCCCGATACCACGTTGGAGCGGAGGGAGAGATGTCCCGCGTCATCGCGCGCGTCAAGGCTGTACTCGTAGACCACGCTGATGCTGGCGGTGGTATCGGTGAAGCCGGCGAACGAGCGGTCGGCGCCGCGGGCGATCGGCTTCCACGATTCATCGCCGGAGACTCGGCGGTAGAGGACATGCTCCACCACATCGCTGCTGGGGCTTGGCTTCCAGGCCAGCGTGATGCCGCGCGCGTCCACCGACATATCGGAGATCAGGGGCGGGGCGGGAGCCACCACGTCGGGCTTTTTGAGCGTGAGGGTCGGGGTGAACTTCGAGTGGTTGAAGTGATTGTCCAGCGCCACCACTCTGTAGTAGATCTCCTTGCTCAACGTCCTGAGCGTGAGCGTATCGGAGAAGGTGGTGTCGTTTGTGATATCGGTGGTAAGCTGCTGGTATTCGTGGTCATCCTGGTTGGCGTAGAAGACGCGATAGCCCTTCAGATCGCGCTCGCCGTTGGCATTCCAGCGGAGCCGCACCACGCCGTTGGAGTCCACATCGCCGGCAAGGCCGGAGGGGATTGCGGGGGGGATGGAATCGGGGAACATGCCGCGGAGCGCGATCGAGTTGCGGCTGTTGCCGGCCGTGTCGAAGATGGTGACGACGTAGAAGTATTCGGGGAGATCGCGCACGTTCCGGTCGGTGAATTCCCGGGCGTCCTTGGAAAGCATCGTCCCGATCGGCTCGAACGGCCCCTCGGGGTTGACGCCCTTGCCGACGCGGAAGCCGGCCATATCCCCTTCGATGGTATCAAGCGTCCATGTGATCTTCAGCGATGTTCCATCCACAACCTGCGGGAAATCGATCAGCGCCTGGCGCGGCGCCGTCCGGTCGCGCCCCATCGCGGTGATAACCCTGCTCTTCGGCGATGTCTCGCCAAACGCATCAAAGCCCACCACGCGATACTGCGCCGGGCGATAGTTCTCCTCAAGTTTGATCTGATACTGCGCCTCCGATCCATTCTCCTTCCGCTCTCCGCTTGCGCTGTTCTCCGCCGCGATAAAGGGGAATTTATCCAGCCGCTGAAAGCTTTTCCCGCCGTCGGTGGAGCGCTCCACAAAGTAGCCGCTGAACGGGACGGCGTGCTCGTACTTGTTCCACTTCAGGACAATCTCCTTCTCACCTTCCGATGCCGTAAGGCTCTCCACGTTCGGCGTCTCCTGAACCTCCGCCGCGGCGATTACGACGGTGGCGGTATCGATAGGCTGATCGGGGTGATTTGCCAGCGAGTAGACGCGGTAGATATAGGTTTTGCTCCGGTCAATGTTCCGGTCAACGAAGCGGAGCCCGAGCCCATCGGCGAGGCTCGGGGACATATCGGCGAGCATCAGCCCGAACCCGTGCATGTTCCGCTGCTGGATATACATCTCGTAGATGCTTCCGAACGGATCGCCGCTGCTGGCGACCGTCTTGCCGTAGAGGGTCTGCACGGCGGCGCCGGCCAGCGTATCCTCCGGGCGGTAGCGCGCCTTCCATTCATCGATCGTCAGGGGTTTGATCGGCCTCGGGGTGAGGATTGTTCTGATCGGCCGGGCGCCCTTGGCGCTTTGCAGTTCGATCCGTTCGATCGTATACCCGGCGCTGTTTGCCACCTTCCATGCGGCGTCGGTGGTGGTGCCCCAGCGGAGCACCACGGAATCACCGTAGGCGCGGGCGGCCATCCGTACGTTGGGGCGGAGCTTGTCGGTTGTGTCCTGCGCCGGGTTTCCCTGCGCCGTAAGCGCGGAGTGTGCCAGCAGTGCCAGCGTGAGAAGAATGTATTTCATGAGGTTGATTGTTTTCCAGGGAACGGGATTCTGGTTTCGGATACGCCCGGCGCGGAGAAGGGGGCCATCCATGGGAAACGAATTCCCCGCGGATGGCCCGTATTCTCATTTCGATGGCGGGTTGAATTTGATCGGCTTCGGATAGGAGGTGCCGTATCCGTAGCTGATATCCACGCGGAAATCGGATGCCTGGTTGAGGTGCATATCCCAGTAGTACGGGTTGTTCTCTCCGCCATGTCCCTCGATCACCGTCTTCGAGTTGGCGTCCAGGAAGCTCCACCATTTCGGTTCCATGCTGAATGAGCTGGGGTTCAGGCCGTACCTGTTCATAAGCTCCTTCAGCACCCTGGCGCGATCCTGCACCAGGACGGTGGGGGCATCGTAGCGGATCAGCAGTTTGTTGACTGTGTTCTGCTGAAGTCCCATGTTCTGGTTGACCATGCCGTTGCCGGGTGGCTTTGGCCCTTCTCCGTCGTTGATCTTGATGATGCCGGGGTTTCCTCCCGGCCCGGGGCCGATATCGTCGATCCCCTTCCAGTAGGATGCGTTGATCTCCGAGTTGGAGAGCTTCGTTGCCGTGCCGTTGCCGTCGTACCACATGCCGACCGCGTGGGTCGGGAACATGGAGTCGGGGATGCTCGATCCGTTTGTCAGGCGGCTTCCATCGCCGTAGGCATCGGCCGCCGGATAGGTTCTGAGCCGTACCGGGTTCAGTTTGTAGGTCATCGGATTATAGGTCGCCGGCGTCAAGGTCAGCATGTTCTTCAGGAAGGGGACCTGGATGTAGTCGAAGAGACTCTCGTGCAACTGCGACCAGTAGGAGTCGTTGTTGTTCTTGGAGAGATCCACCGCCTCCAGCCGGATGATCGGCTCCACGTAGCGGGTGGTGTTGGGGTTCAGCGCGTAGCTGGTTGCGTGAAGGTCGTACCAGTCCATCGGCTCCTTGCCAACGAGCGTCAGGTTCATTGTATGGCTGTAATCGCCGGTTCCGGTCTTGATCTCCTTCAGATCGTAGCTGAAGTACTTCTTGTCGAACGTCTCAAACTCGCTTGTTTTGTAGGCGAGCTGGTAGACCATGAACTCGTTATCACCCAGCTTGATGGAGTTCAATCGTGCCTGGCGGATGTCGATCGTCTGCTTGTCGCCGATCGCCGTGGAGACCGTGCTTTTTGAGACGCCCGATCCGGTTCCCTTCCCCATGCTTCCGGGGTCTTTCACCTTCTTCCGCACGATCTGGATGATGTAGACCGTTTTGGGCTTCAGCGTGCCTGGCATCTCGTAGGTAACCCGCTTGCCGGCGGCATCCCAGCCAATCGGGACCTCGGAGATCACCTTGCTTCCCGCCCCCACTTCCTGGAACCGCGCCACGTACTTGTAGGAGTAATCGTCATCGGCCGGTTTCAGATTGCGGACGTTGCTCGGGAACTGCTTGAAATCGATATGGCCGCCGTAGGTCTGCTTGTAGAGATAGTAGCGCTGCATACGGGCCGGGAGCGTGGCGATCACATTGCTGTTCGGGAAATCCTCCGGCGCCGACGCTGTCGTGAAGTCCTGGCTCATCGAGTCAAGATGCTCCTTGTTCGGGTTGTCGTTCTCGCCGATGTGCTTCCAGCCGTTCTTCTCCAGCTTCTCGCCGTAGACCCTCGCGGTCATCCGGTACTTGGTCACTTCATCGAGCATATCATCCGGGGAGAAGAGGGAGGAGAAGCCCTTGTTTGCCAGCGCGTAATCGCCCGCCACCTTCGCCTTGGTTTTCTGGTTGACGATATCGATGCTCTTCACGCCGAAGCGGAAGGTGTTCACCGTGATATCCCCCTTGTCGTTCGCCACATCCACGGCAACCGCCTCGCCGATCGGCAGGTTGTAGACCACCTCCGGGTAGGAGAAGACATCGGCGCTATCCCCCTTCGGGTTGATTTCGCTGATCACCTTTACGCCGCCGAACGGATCGCCGGAGTTTGGATCGCAGTAATCACCGTACTTGAACTTGAAGTTGCAGTGGCCGGAGAGGAGGCCGTTGAGCGCGGAGTATTTGCCGCTGACCTCCCCCTGCATCCATGTCGGGTTCGGCAGCCCCGCCTTCAGGCCGGCGAAGAGGCCCACCTTGAAGAGGCTGACATCGGCCTTCAGGAACCAGAGGTTGATATCCAGCCCGACCTCCGCGGCAAGGCCGGCGTAGACCTGTCCGGTGGCGTACCAGCCGTTCAACCCTATTTTGCCGTTCGCGAACTCGCATGTCTGGTCCAGGTCCAGGATGGAGATATCGTAGCCGAAGCTGATGGCGATCTGCGCGTAGAAGATCAGGAACTTCAGTCGGCCGGTGTTGATATCAAGCTGCTGCCCCATCGCGAATCCGGTGCCGTTCGCCGCCGCCGGTTTCCGCTGGTTGGCGTCGTTGAAGCTCGGAAGCTCCTGCTGGAAGTTGATGGGCGTGGTCGGCAGCGGCGGCATCCCCGGCAGGCTGTTCTTCCCCACCATCAGATACGATCCTATATCGACCAGCCCGAGCACCTTCAGCTTGATCCTGTCATCAGGCTCGCCCAGTTTGATAAACCACTTGTTCTTGCTGAAGTGCATCATCGCCGGGCCGCCCCCCTCGAGCAGCGAGAGTTTTCCCGCCTTCAGGTTGATATGCACATCCAGCTTGCCGTCGAACGCGGCGCTGTCGGCCGAGTACTTGAACATGACGCCGGCCCAGACAAGCGCTTTATCCTTTGCGGGGCGCGCCTTGGGGTCGGGTATCGAGACGAAGTATCCGTTGCCGGAGAGGCTTATCTCATTAAGGCCGCCCCCCTGGAAGAAGGATGCCTCCAGCGTGATATCGCCGTTGAATGCGTTTGGCTTCGGCATGGTTCCCATCACCAGCGTGGCCTTGAATCCAAAGGCGATCTTCGGGCTGGGGAGATAGGTTACGCCGGTGTTGGTCTGCCCGGCCTCATCCTGCTTGAACTTGGATGCGCTGTTGGGATCGCCTTCCAGGCTGGCCGCCACCGGGACAACCGCCTGCGGTTTCATATGGTAGTACGCCCCGCCACCAAAGCCGTAGATGCCGAATCCCGGGAAGACCGGAATCCCCGCTCCCATCACCGCCATCGCGTCCACATACCAGTAGCGGTAGGTGTCGTTGTTCTGGTAGTTTGTGCTGCCGAACTGCACGGTTGCCGAAAGGGTGACCAGCGGGCGGAAGGCGACCTTGATGGCGCCACGGAACCCGTCGCCGAAGGTGGGATCGCCTTTGTAGAGATCGATCTTCCCCTCCATGTCGCAGCTTGCCACGCTCGCCTTGATGTTGATCGATTCCAGCGTTGGCGCGGCCGGGAGCCAGTTCTGCTTTCCATCCTTCTGCTCCATCTTCCCCCAGAGGGTGAAGGTGGTCCCGCCGGAGATCGCGCTCTCCGCGTTGCCGTCCAGCCCCACATGGAAGCCGAGCGTAAGCCCCGCCTTGGTCCCATCCTCCGCGAACTTCACCTGAATTCCATCCTCCGGTTTGATGGAGACCGGAAACCCCGCGAAGAACTTCTGCGGGCTGGCGAACTTGAAGAGTGATGCCGAGAGATACGGCTTCTTGTTCTGCACCGTAAGGTCCTCGAACTCCATGCCGGGGATCTTGACGCTTGCCCCCTTCAGCTCAACGAACTGCTTGTCGATCGATATCCCGCCGCTCAGCGTGGCCTTCACCGTCACGTCGTTGCCGGCGGAGGTGATGCCGATGCTTGAGCCGTCGGCGATGGTCATCTTGGCGCCCCACATATCCACATCGATATCGCCGATGTTCTCCACCTGGAAGGTGGTCTTCACGCTGTCGTTCGCGCTGGCGATCAGGCAGCTGTAGCCAAGCTGCGTGGAGGTGATCGGCATCTTCAGCTTGCCGTTGAACGCCCCCTTGGTGAGCGAGTTGTTCAGCACGCCCAGCTCGATCTTCTCCATGGAGAAGGCCCATCCTCCCACATCGCCGGAGCCGAGATCGAACACCGGCTGCACCGATGCCGTGCCGGTGAAGCCCTGGCGGTTGATGAACGCGTTTGCCAGCGCTATCTCCACCGACTTGCCGTTCTTCTTCAGGTAGTTCGGAAGCGTTGCCCTGATCTCCTTGAAGTAGAAGCCGCGCCAGTCATTCCCCGTGCCGCCGTTGTAGTTGGCGGGGAAGGCCATGCCATCGGCGTTGCGGGTGTCGGAGAAATCGAGCACGACGTTGTTGAAGGAGAGCTTCAGCCCCTTCAGCCCCTTGATCGTAAAGGGGTCCATGGTGATTTCGCCGAGGAGATCGCCCCACGATTTAACGTTGGAGAAGGTGAACGCGGCCTTCACCGGCCCGGCGCCGTTGGCCTTCTCGATAAGGCTGCTCTTGAAGGTGAAGAATCCATCGATCTGCATCTCGTGATATCCCTCGCAGTCCCAGCGGACGTAGGTGCCGCCGTCGTTGCCGCCGGCCGCCTTCAGGGTCATGTCGATGTTATTCCCCCATGGGAACGTTTTGTCCTTGCCGAGCATCGTCAGCTTCTGAAGCCCGCCGACCGAGAGGCCGGTGGGGTGGAAGCAGATATTCTTCTGGCCGAACGCGAGGATCTGGTTTTCCGCCTCCGGGATCGGCATCTCCAGAAACGCGTTCATATGCGCGCCGTCCGGGGCAAACTCGATGGCGGCGATATCGACCATCTCAAGCTGGCTGTTGACGATCTTCTTCCACGCGAACGGCAGCCCCTGCGCGTCCGCATTGGCGAACTTGTCGATGTACTTCTCGTTCGTCTTCACATACTCCGTCATATCCTTCACCTTGTCGGCGGCCAGGTTTGCCAGATCCCCCTGAAGGCTCTTCAGCGCCTGATCCACCTGCGCTCCGGGGTCGTACGCGCCGATCGCCTTGCCGGCGTAGACCTTGTTGTCGGGGTTTACCTTCAGCCCCTGGAACGTCGCCTTCAGCTTTGTCTTGAAGATCGGCGCGTCGATCGTCCCCTCGCCGCTCAGGTTCCCGGCCGATGATGAGCTGAGGTTTGTGAGCTTCAGGGTGAAGTAGCCTATCTGCACCTCATCCCCCACGGTGTAAGTGGTGTTGCTCGGGACGGCGGCGGCAAGGGGCTGCGGGGCGCAATTGAGCGCGGTGCAGGGATCGGCATAATCCTCCTGCACATCCTTCTTCTGTTCGTTCGGGTTGGCGGAATCCTTCTTCGGGACATCGTTCTGGTTTGCCGCGCCGTAGCGGAAGAAGCAGACCATGCTGTTGCCGTTGTTCTTGAAGAAGAGATCCTTGCCGTTCCCCTTGTTGCGCGCGGTAACGCGGACGGCGTACTTCCTGCCGGTTTCCAGCTTCGGCGCGGC
>JBDSJW010000188.1:0-3319 GCA_039917235.1 Kapaibacterium sp. (SeqCode)
TCGTGATGCAGCTTGTGCGCGCGGATCAGCTCATGATCCACCCCGCACAGACCGATTGCCGCGGCACCGGCCATGTTCACCAGCCGCGTGATGTTCTTGTTCACCCGGCCGCCAAGGACCATCGTCACGATCTCGATCATCGTCTCGTCGGTCCGGCGGTGCCCCTGCACGAACTCCGCCTCCACGCCGAGCCGCGCCGCCATCCGCGTGGTCTCATCGCCGCCGCCATGCACCACCACAACGTTGATCCCGGCATTCCTGAGCGCCACCACGTCCCGCGCGAAACCCGCCTCGGCAGTCTCGCCGGACATCGCCGCGCCGCCGTACTTGATCACCACCGTTGAGCCGGCACGGAGCCCCGAGGCGCCAAACGGTGCGGGGGCGCCGCCGTGATGGATCATTCTGTCGTCGTTGAACATCATCGCGCTTAGCTCCTAGGAACGATAGCTGGCATTGATATGGACATATTCCTTGGTCAGATCGCACGTCCAGAAATTGGCCTGGTGCTCCCCCTGATTCAGATCGATCGTGATCACGATATTCTCGTTCGCCAGCACAACCTTCGCCTTCTCCTCATCCAGCACGATCTCGTAGTTCGGCAGAAGCACGGGAAGCTCATTCAGGGAGATCGATACCTGATCGGGATCGAAGTCGATGCCGGAGTATCCAACCGCCGTGATGATCCGGCCCCAGTTGGCGTCCTCGCCGTGAACCGCCGTCTTCACCAGATTGGAGTTGGCGACCGAGCGGGCGGCGGCAGTCGCGGCGGCCTCGCTGGCGGCGCCGGTCACAACCACCTCGATCAGCTTTGTGGCCCCCTCGCCGTCGCGGGCGATCATCTTTGCAAGCGTGATCAGGACGTACTCCAGCGCGCCGGTGAACTGGTCGTATTCCGGCGAGCCCTCCACGATCGGCGCGTTGCCGGCAAGGCCGTTCGCCATCAGCAGCACCATATCGTTGGTGCTGGTGTCGCCATCCACGCTGATCCGGTTGAACGATTTCCCGTTGGCCGACACAAGCATCTTCTGAAGAACATCGTTGGAGATGGCCGCGTCGGTGGTCACAAAGCCGAGCATCGTCGCCATGTTCGGGGCAATCATCCCGGAGCCCTTCGCCATCGAGCCGATGGTGACGGTAACGCCGCCAAGCTCGAAGCTCACGGCAAGCTCCTTGTGATAGGTGTCGGTCGTCATGATCGCCAGCGCCGCCTCGTGCGCCCCTTCCACGTTCAGATCGGGGGCCAGATCGGTGATCCCCTTCAGGACATTATCGATCGGGAGATACTGGCCGATCACGCCGGTGGAGGAGACCAGCACCTGCTCCTCCGGGAGGTTCAGCGCGGCTGCGGTGGTCTTTACCATCGCCCATGCATCGTTCAATCCGCGCTCGCCGGTGCAGGCGTTGGCGTTGCCGCTGTTGACCACCACGGCGGAGCAGACGGGGGAGAGCTTCACCTGGATCTTGCTCACCAGAATCGGCGCGGCCTGCGCCTTGTTCGTGGTAAAGACGCCGGCAACGGATGCCGGAACGGTGGACATCAGGATCGCCAGATCCGGCTTCTTCTTCCTGATCTTCGCATGAATTCCTCCGGCGACAAATCCGGCCGGCGCGGTGATGCCGCCATCAATCGTGTTCAATTGCATATCGTTCATAGCAAGCCCTCCGTTTCGTCGAATCCGAATAAGATGTTCATGTTATGCACTCCCTGTCCCGCCGCTCCCTTTACCAGATTGTCGATTGCCGAGAGGAGTATGATCTGCCCGTTCTCCCGGTCAATCCGGAAGCCGATGTCGATATAATTAGTATACGTCACGTTTCTGATCTCAGGGATCGCCTGGGCCGACCAGCGGACAAACGGCTCGTTGCCGTAATAAAGCTGGTAGATCGCCGCGATCCGCTCTTCGTCAACATCGGCCGCGATCGGCGCGTAGATGTTGGTGTAGATGCCGCGCGTGATCGGCATCAGATGCGGCGTGAACGTCAGCGAGACGTTCCGTCCGGAGGCCAGTTCCAGCCCCCGCGCTATCTCCGGAATGTGCTGATGCGTCCCCACCTTGTAGGCCCGCACCGACTCGTTCACCTCGCTGAACGATGTCTCCACCGATCCTCCACGCCCGGCGCCCGAAACGCCCGACATGGAGCAGATAATAATCCCGCTGTCGCCGACGACCCCCTCAGAGAGGAGAGGCGCCAGCGGGAGAATGGCGCTCGTGGGATAACATCCTGGATTTGCAACGAACCGACTTGATCGGATTGCATCGCGATTCCATTCAGGCATCCCATAAGCGGCCAGCGACAGGAGATGCGTTGCCGCATGCTCCCGTCGATAATACTTCTGATAAACCGCCGGATCGGGGAGACGGAAATCCCCGCTCAGGTCTATCACCCGCTTGTTCCGTTCCAGCAGCTCCGGCACAATCGCCATTGCCTCTCCGGAGGGGAGGGCCAGGAAGACCAGATCGCTTCCATCCACCAGCTCCGGCGCGTAGCTCTCATAGACCAGATCCGAAGTGCCGCGGAACCAGGGATAGACCTCATCCACCCGCCGACCGGCCGATGCCCCGGCGAACACACGATCGATCCGCGCATGTGGATGTCGCGAGAGGATTTTCAACAGTTCCGCGCCGGAATACCCGGACGCTCCCACCACCGAAACCGAAATTGACTCTGCCACCACACTCCGATCAGTTTCTCCCCCCGAACCATTCTGGGGGGTGCGAATATAGAGCCTTCTGCATGTTTATGCAATGGTTTGCATAATTATTCAATGCGGATAAGATGATGGATAAGCGGAATCGATATTGTAGAGGGGTGATGGCGGCGTCCTGGATAAACGTGGGGTGATGAGACGGATAGCGTAACCAGGCGGGTTTGAGGTCGATCGGCGACCGAAAAAGGCTAGAAAAACGTGGCGAGAAGCCAGGCGATTCCCCCGCCGGTGGCGCAGCAGAGAATGTTTACCAAATCGTTATTCATCCACCTGAACCCGGTTACAAGCTCCGCCGGGTCGCCACAGTGGATGCTCCGCTCGGTACGCATCCCGCAACGGCCGCAACGGTAGCCGGCCTGAACGGTGGCGCCAAGAAGGCTGTCGGCAAGCATTCCGGCCGTTCCGGCGATCACCACCAGAAGGATCATCCGGGCGGGGCCGCCGCTCCACCACGCGCCGCTGATCGCCACGGAAACCGCGCCGGCAACCGCTCCCAGGCTTCCCATCACCGAGACGCCGCCCGACATTCCCACCTCCACGCGCCGCAACATCAGAAGTGAGATGGTTGCTCCGCCGCTCATCACCCCGATCTCCGTCCCCCATGTATCG
>JBDSJW010000189.1:0-3026 GCA_039917235.1 Kapaibacterium sp. (SeqCode)
GGTATTCGAAAATGTTGGAGAATGCACGGAGATAATTTCGTAGAGGGTCAGTACCGCCTGAATGGCAGATGGCGTAGGAGACTGTTGAATTACTTCTATCCGGACTGTTCAAGGGCGATCAGCCACAAGGCGGCCGAACCTGAGCGAATGAGGCGTCCTTCTGGACCCCTCATTGAGCGAACGGTGAAGGCCAACGCAGCGGATGACCTCCTTCAACAGTCTGGCAGCGTTATTCGGCCGGTAATCCTACCGGAACATAAATATACTCAGGCCGGGTCTTTGAACCTACCACCGGCCAGAATTCATTGGATGGATAATGAAGCGTATCGCGAAGCGTATAATTATTTTGTAAAAGTCCTTTAAGCCAGTTGTTCCCGGGGGTCACATCGTCGAATATCGAGGTATTATCCAGGATAATCGCGCCGAATTTTTTATGCGTGATCGCATCGGCCAGCTCGCTCTTCAATGCGTTTGCCGATGCCGTGTCGGAACCGCGGAGAATATCAAGGATCGCCTGCCCCTGCGCGTTGCTGTTTTTTCCGGCGAGCACGGGGAGATAGCTGTGATGCTCCATGAAAATATCCCCCCGAATCGATCGCATCGCATCCAGCATCCGCCCGCCGGCGGCAACATCCCCCGGTGCCGGAATGATCTTGCGGGGATTATATGCCAGCAACGCGAACTGAACGATAAATGCAATGGAGATAAATGCCTCTATCCCGCGCGCTTTCTCCGGCGCCTCCCGCTGAAAATATTCCGTCAGCCGGGGAATCGCTATCCCGCAGAGAATGGCGATGACGGCGTGAACCGGAATCAGCACATTGACATAGCCGCCGATGTGCATCCTTGAAAGCAGCCCCCAGCCAACCATGCCAAGCGCCAGCAGCGGATAGAAATAGCGTCGCCGCCCGCTCTCTACGTCGCCGATTGCCAGATAGAGAACCGCGATCAGTATGGAGACCGCAAGCGGCGGAAGGATATCGCGAACCCAGAAGGTGGCGAGAATCGGCCATTCCAGCGCGTGCCCCGCCGGCAGTTTGTAGAGATAGTAGGCGTACCAGCCGTCGTAGATATGATTGAGGATAAGAAAGCTGGCAACCGCCAGAAATCCGACCGTCCCGATGAACCAGAGCGATTTTCTCCAGTCCACCAGCGCGCAATAGAGCATCAGGGCAAATGAAATTCCAAGCGCCGTCTGCTTTGTGAGATAGGAAAGAATGATAAATATTCCGGCGACGATATATCCGCCGCGCGTGGGAACAAACCTGATGAAATAGATTGCGACCAGCAGAAGAAAAATGAAAAGGGAATCGACGCGGCCGATATCGAACCATCCATCGCTCAACGGAAACGTGGCGGCGAAAAGCGCGGCGCCGATGATCCCGGCAAATATATTCGCGGTCTCCCGTCGCACGATCATAAATACCATCGCAAACGCGCCGATGGATGCCGCGAACGATATCACCCTGAGCGGAAAAAATCCCTCCCCCAGCACCAGCGATGCCGCCGCCGACAGATAGTAGTAGAGCGGAGGATAAATGTACGGGACGAATGTGAGCGACGGTTTTGCGTAGAGCGGCAGGCCGTGGAGGATGCGGAGGACATGATCGACCGCCCCCCCCTCCATCCATTCCAGTTCGAACGGAAAGCCGATGCGGCGGAAGACCACAAACAGGTAGAGCGCGACGTCGAAGAGCGCGGCGCCCAGCAGAAGATAGCGGAGCGCTCCACGTAAACGTCCGAGCAGGATCATATCGATTTGGCCGGGTTCTGGGTTGAGCGGGGGCTGGCGTGCCGGTCCCGCCGGAGGGATAATGCCGCCGGAAGGCCGGAGAATACCGTGAAGTATTACGGGAATCGGCGGACCGGCCAATCTACGATTATCCGGGTGAATAGCCCCGATAGCACCGGCGCGGGGAGGGACTCGTTTGCCGCTCCTCTTCCGTTCAGGGAGAGGATGATCAGCGGCGGCAGTCCCCTACGGTTCGAGTAATTCAGGACTTGATAGGATGATGGGATATGCGGGCGATTTCAGCTTCGCAATTTCCGCAAACTCCAGCGGAGATGATTCGTGTAGATTGATGTAAGGATTTCTCCGGCGCCGGCGTTCAGAATGAGGCCCTGCGTGGAAAGAGCGACAAGCCATCCACAAAAGTCGGGGCCGACCGTTACAACCGCAACCATTCCGCCGCTGATACGTTCAGGCATCGATATCAACAACCGAACCGAGTTTATTATGAGACTTCCCTCGTTTGCCTGCTCCGGCCGTTCGATCCCGGCGCGTGTTCTTCTCCTTCCCGCCCTGCTCCTTCTTGCGCCACTGATGGCGCGTGCCCAGGCGACCGGCACGGTTTCCGGCATCGTCAGGGATGCCGGGACACATGCGCCGATGAAAGGGGCCACGGCGGTCCTCCGCGATCCCTCGGATTCCACAAGAAAGCCGCTGGGAAATCTGAGCAACGACAAGGGGATGTTCTCCATCGATCACGCGGTGATTGGCAGAACCTATACGCTGGATGTGGTCTATGTGGGCTATGAACGGCACATCGCAACAGGAATTCTCCTCACCGCCGATAGGCCGAACCTGAACGTCGGGGAGATACTGCTGACGCAGGCGCCGATCGATAACGGCGGGGTGGAGGTGACCTCGGAGCGCCAGCAGGTTGCCGTGCTGGCCGACAAGACGGTCTACAACGTGGAGAACAACCCGTCGTATACCGCCACGAACGTCAGCGAGCTGCTGGGGCAGACGCCGTCGGTATCGGTGGATCAGGATGGGAAGGTATCACTGCGGGGGAAGGAGAATGTGACGATCATGATGAACGATCGCCCGTTGATGATGACGGGGGATGCGTTGAACAAATTCCTTCAGTCGCTTCCGGCGAGCACCGTAAAGGAGATCGAGATACGGACCAATCCCGGCGCGCAGTATGATGCGAAGAACAACGGCGGGATCATCAACATCGTCACGCGGCGGACGATGAGCGATCTGTTCGGCGGATATCTTAATCTGGGGGGGGATTCGC
>JBDSJW010000190.1:0-6921 GCA_039917235.1 Kapaibacterium sp. (SeqCode)
CTGATCCTCCTTGAACAGTCTGAGCAGCCGGAGCAGCCCATCAGCGACATTACATCAAGGCCCGTCCGTGAGATATCATCGGACGGGCCTTGACGCATATGCTCATCTCCCGAACGCGCCACTACACCTCGATGGTCCCGTCGCCGGGAAGCCGCTCATTTTGCGCGCGCGATTCGCCGGCGATGCGCGCCTTGTACTCAAGCATCCGATCGATCAGTTGGTCATCCATCACACTCAGAATCTGCACCGCCAGCAGCCCCGCGTTCCGTCCCCCGCCAATCGCCACCGTGGCAACCGGCACCCCTTTCGGCATCTGGACGATTGAGAGGAGGGAATCGATTCCGCTCAGCGCCGTGGACTGCACCGGCACGCCGATCACCGGCAGCGGCGAATGCGCCGCCACCATGCCGGGGAGATGCGCCGCCCCCCCCGCGCCGGCGATAATCACCCTGATGCCGCGCCGATGCGCGCTCCGTCCATATTCCGCCATATCGTCGGGCGTGCGGTGCGCGGAAACCACGCGCATCTCATACGGCACGCCAAACTCCGCGATGGCATCGGCGGCCTGCCGCATGGTCGGCAGATCGGTTTCGCTTCCCATGATGATACCGATAAGGGGCCTGCTCTGGCTCATTGTCGAACTCTGTTGCTGATAAGAAATATCGCCAGGAACGGCACTTGACACCGTTTGGCATGGTCATTGATCTAGGAGTTATAGAGGCGAGAATGATCGACTCGTAGAACAAATAACGGAAACTTCGGGACTTCAATAGGAGGGTTATATCATGTGGACAGTCGTAATTGTATTGTTGGTACTCTGGGCACTCGGTTTTGGTTTCGGAGGACTTGGACCCCTTGTTCATCTGCTGCTTGTAGTTGCCGTCATCGTTGCCATCGTGAATCTGATTCGCGGTCGTAGTGTTGTCTGATGGCATTGACATCATAAAGAGACAGCGAGCTACGGTTGATCCCTGGAAGAAGAGCTTTGCCCGTGTCATCGGTCCATCTCTCCCCCCCGGACCGATACACGGGCAAAGTCCTGGTTCGCAACCGGCTGCATAAGATCCGTGTGCCTTCCGGCCATCCCTTGTGCATACGAATTCGTTGTCTTATGCCCGTGTCGTCTTTCGGCACGGGCTTTTTTTTATCCATCGCCGTCTGAACGGTTCCGCGCGCCACCGTCCAAATTGGAACGGAGGAATGCAGTTATCCCTTATTATCATCCCGCCACCATCTCCCCGAAAAATTTTAAGAACTCTTTAAGAGCATCCATCATGTTGTATCGTGAATCGGATTCACTGATCGGTTACCTTCAACATCATGGAGTTGAAACCCCCTCATGGCACAATTTGCACGATGCCCGGAGTGCGGAGCCCTCAACGACGGCGCCTCCCACGACTGTTATCTCTGCGGGGCCTCACCGCTGCTGGTTGCCTGCTCCGCCTGCGGCGCCGAAGTCCGCAATCCCGTTCACTCCTCCTGCCCCGCCTGCGGATCGGAGTACGCCCACCGTCGACGACGCCCCGGCATCAATCACGGCCATGAGGGAGATGGAGCCGATCGCGCCGGGCCGCTCCCCCGATCCGGCACGCTCCTGTCGCGCGGGAAATGCTAGATTGTCGATCTCCGTGAAACAGCTTCGATCCTCATCGGAACATCTGATATGTCGCCTCGGATAAAAGAATTCATCAACCGTGGGGTGATGCCCCTGGTGGGCCGCGAACGCGAGCTTCGCATCCTCCTTGACGCCTTTGCCGGGCTCCTGGAAGGAGAGCCGCGCGCGGTCTGGATGAGCGGCGCCCCGGGGGCCGGCAAGAGCAGGCTGCTGGATGAACTGAAGGCGCGGGCAAGGGACTCCACCGCCCGCTCCCTGGTGGTTCATGCGAAGTGGTATGAAGGGGAGGGAATCGAGCTTGGCCCCCTCAGCAACGCGCTGGAGGTGCTCCGCCCGGCGCTGGCCGCCCCCCTGGCCGCCAGAATCTATCGCGATGGCGCGGTCGCCACCGTCGATGCCGCCGTGGAAGCGGTGCAGATCGTCTCCCGTCGCTATCCGGTGGTGCTGATCCTTGACGATCTCCACTACCTCAACTCATCATCCGAACTGAGCCGCTTTGTCGCCGCAATCGAGGAAATACCGCTTCTTCTGGTGGTGACCACCCGCCCAGTGGAGAACCCCGCGCTCCGCTCCTTCCGCTCGGCACTCGCCGGCTCGATTCCGCCGCAGGAACTTGAGATAGGCCCGCTGGATGGCGCGGGGATCGCGGAGGCGGCCACGGCGCTTTTCGGCACGGAGCCGCCGGAGGGGATGCTGGGGCAGATCGCTGATCTTTCGGCGGGGCTTCCGCTGGCGCTGCGCGAGGTGTTCCGTGAGCTGATAGCGGCGGAGCATCTTGTGCCGATCGGCGAGGGATGGGACTGGCGCACGTCATCGTTGCCGGATGATGACCTCCGCGCCATTGGCGACCGCGTTCACGGCTTCTCCGGGCGGCTGGCATCGCTGCCGCTGGGGGAACGGCGGATACTGGCGCTGGCGGCGTATCTGGGGGAACAGTTCAATCGCGATCTCCTCCGCCATCTCTGCGAGCGGACAATCGGCTGGGACGATCACGCGTTCGAGCGATTGATCATCGGCGGCTTTATCGCGGTCTCCACGCCATCCATCAGGTTCGGAGCGCGGGAGCAGGAGGGGCGCGTCTGCTATGCGTTTATGCACACGCTCCTCTGGAAGGCGGCCGGCGCGCTGGAGATTGAGGGGATTCCCGGACGGCGGGAGCTTGCGGCGATCATCCTCGACATCCTGATGCGCGGCGCAGGGGAGCTCTACACCGTTGCCCCACTCGAAATGGCCGATGTCTGCGCGCTCGACGAAGCCGATCTTGCCCGCCTCTTCTCATGGCTTGTCGTGGTCGGCCGGAAGCTCTCGCCGATCTATGCCGAGGCATACGTGGCCCTCTGCCGCGCAACGCTGGAGCCGTGCCGGGCGGCGGAGATCGCCATCACCGCCAACGAGGTGCTCCTGGACGGCTATCTGGAGGCGCTCTCCGTCTATGGCGACCGGCTCTACATCACCGGCGCGCGCGAGACGCTGCATAACGTGACATCGGAGATCACCGCGATCCTTGAGCGATTTGCCGGCCGCGAGCCACGCACCGCCGGCGAACGGATGATCCGCCTGGACGCCGCCGTCGTCGTCTGGAAGGACGCGCTGATGCAGGGAGATCCCGAGCGCGCCAAGGGCTTCCTTGATGAATTGCTGAAAGTCCTCCCCCAACCCGCCGAGCAGAGCGACCGGGAGTTGCGCGGCGCGGCGGAGGCGATACGGCTGCTGGCATCGTACTGGTTTGGACGGGGGGAGTTTGCGGAGGGGCTTGATCTGGCGGCGCCATATATCGGCGAGATGGACAGGATGCGGCCGGAGACGCTGAACGCGCTCTTCAAGGTGCTCCTTCCGGCGATGCTGACATCCGGCAGACTTTCCGAGGCGGGGCAGATCGTGGAATCAGGCCTCCGGCTCCGCCGGGAAGCCGATCTCTTTACCGAGTACGAACTCCTCTGGCACGCGGCAAATTATGCTCGCATCATTCGCGACTTCAAAAGCCTCCGCCAGTATGCAACCGAAGCGCGCAATCTGGTGGATCGCTATCCCGCTTATCGCAATCTCAGCACCAACTACTTTTTCCTTCCATATGTGGCGGCATCGGAAGGAAAACCAGAGGAGCTTGCACATCTGGAGGATGATTTCCAGGCAGTTCCACCGCCGACTCGATCCTCCCCGGAACAGGTAACCGGCGCCAAATATCAGTTTATGTGGGCATGGAATCTTCTGGGCGTACCGGAACGCGCGTTGAAATTTGCCCGCGACCTCAACGAGCATGGGGTTCTCTCTCCCTTGCTGCGAATGCGTGTGGCGGAGGAGGAGTTACGCTCATATATCGACCTTAGAAAAGCGGACTCCATTCCTGAGGTACTCCAACGATTTCACAAACTGTCCGAACAACTGGGCGATGACTATCTCAATCCCGAATCCACCACGGGACGCCGGGCCGGGATGTTGAAACTGCTGGCCGAATCGCTATCACAGAACGAACCTGATGGACTTCGCGAATATGTGATTGGCCTTAAGGGGGATATCGAAGACGTTGATGGCATACGCGCTGCAAAATTGCTCCTGGAAGCAGCCGAAAAGAGTAGCGGGCGAAAGCGGGAGTTCAACGATGCCGCCTATACAGCTCTGGAGCTTGCCTTGAAGGAAGCACAACAGGAGGCAGCAACCGGCTTTGCCCACCATCACCTGGATCAACTGACATCCTTGCTCCCCAAAACGAGATTGTCGCGATTCAGACAGATGGTTGGAGATGACCCACGAGTCCCGGAAGAAGGACAGACCGAGCAACAGCCCGGTAGTGAGATCAGCAAGATTGACAGGAAAATCCTCCGCGCCTTTGGAGCGCTTCGCATCGAAGGGGTTGATGATGTCGGCGCAAAGCTGGAATCCAAGACGCGGACGCTGGTGGCGGCGCTGGTCGTTGCAAAGCTGGGTGATACGCGTTCCCTCGGTGAACTGACCCGCGATCGGCTGGCAGACCTCCTCTGGCCTGATATGCCGTCGGAAAAGGCTGTCAATAATCTTCACGCAACCCTCAGCTATGCCCGCCGTTTTCTTGGCGGCAGCAACACCGTCCTTCAGTGTGATGGAGTCTACACCCTGGGTGATGATGTTGCCATCGACGCCGTCGAATTCAGGGAGAGCATCAAGAAGGGGAACCGATTGTACAGTGAGGGTGTCTATTTCGGGGCCGCCGCCGCTTATCGGCACGCGCTCGATCTGGCGACCGGCGATTTTCTCGAAGGAATGTACGCGGAATGGGTCGATACCGTCCGGGAAGCGCTTCGAGGGGAACTGGCAACCGCGCTTGAGCGATTGATTGGCCTGGAGATCGACCGCGAGGAATATGCCGCTGTTCCGGCGCTGGCGGAACGCCTGCTGGCGCTGGATGATCTTCACGATGGGGCATACGAAGCGTTGATCCGCTCAGCCGCCGCCCGTGGAGCAAGGCGTGAGGCATTCAGCTATTTCAACCGATACGAGGCCGCGCTGGATGCCTATGGCGCGGGACCCGCGCGGAAAATCACGGAGCTGATGAACAGAGTTCGCTCCGGCGATGCGTGATCCACGAGAAGTTTCCCCCTTCAAAGTGTTTTAAGAACTCTTTAGGCCCCGGTTATAGGTTATGTACATAGCGTAAACACTCAGTCAGGAACGATCATGGAATCAGCAATGCGACATATCATCTTCAAGGGGTCCGGCGCCTTTATTCTGGCGGGGCTGGGGATCATCATGGCAAGCCTCACACTGCCGGCCCAAAGCGCCGTTGAGACATCGATCACCTCCAACGGCGGCGACATGCGATCGGGAAGCTATGGCGAGCTTTACTCCACGATCGGCGAGCCGATTGCCGAGGATCCAGGTATCAAGGATGACGGATCGACCTTCACCGGTTTCTGGCAGGTGAACAACCCACATCCAGAGGCGGGAATCCGCGAGGAGGCCGGCGCGGGCACATTTGCGGCAACAAGCATCGCAAGCGCCACGCCTGATCCATTCTCCACGGTGGTATCGGTGGAGCTGCGGCTGGCGCATTACGGCATGGTTGAGCTGAAGGCGTATGATCTTCTCGGACGCGAGGCGGCGCGGCTGGTGAGCGGCCCCCGCGATGCCGGAGCGCTCAGGGTCGAGTGGCAACCGGTGGGGCTTCCGGCCGGAAGCTACCTTCTCCGTCTGACGGTGAACGGCGAGGAGCAGGGGACGCGACTGGTGCATTACTACAAATAGAATGTGAACATATCAACGATACAGAAGGACTATCATATCATGAAAACAACAGCGACGTTTTTCGGCATGCTCCTGCTTGCGGCGACGACGGCACTGGCCGGGATTCCGAGAACAATCAACTATCAGGGACGGGCGGTCAACGGACAGGGGGCGCTCACCGGGACGCATCAGATCACCTTCCGCATCTACAATGTGGCAACCGGCGGCACCCCGCTCTTCACCGAGCAACAGCCGGGGATCGATTTCAAGAACGGAATCTTCACGGCGGCGATCGGCAATCTCACATTCGGTGGCATTCCCGAATCAATCACCTTCGATAAACAGCTCTGGCTGGGGGTGACGATCTCCGGCTTCAACGGCGACGCGGAGCTTAGCCCGCGCTTTACGCTCAGGGCATCGCCGTACGCGCTGAACTCCGCGATTGCCGATTCCGCCGGACGCGCCGCCCAGGCCTACAAGGCGCTTACCGCCGTCCATGCGGACTCGGCGAAGACGCTGGATCTCCCAGCCGCCCTCAGAGGAGCCGAAGGGGTAAACCCACTGTTCGAGGTGAAGAACGACAAGGGAACCGCCCTCAGGACGCAGGGAACCACGTTCGCGACCGTGAGCGATGGCATTGACAGCACGACAAAGCATTATGTGGCGGGGGAAGTTTCGGGCGATGGCGGGAAGCCGGGCGCGGGCGGATACTACCGCGATAACGCGCCGATGGCATGGGGCATCGTCTCAAGCGATGGCACGCTGCGGAGCGGATTCGGCATCGACAGCGTTCGCCGCTCGAATCTCCTCTACATCATCTATCTGTCGAACTCCGCCGCCGGAATCGTCCCGACAAACCCGGCCAGCCCTCCCGCGTTCGCACCGATGGTCACGCAGGGGGATGTCAGCAGCGGAACCGCCACACCGGCATTTATGAGCTGGTCGTACGCGGTCGATCCGAAGAAACAGGGATACCTGATGAATGTGGTGGTGGTAAAAGCTGGAACCACGGATGGCGTGGCGACCAGCGCCGCATTCTCCGTTGTCGTCTTCGGGCGGCCGCAGTAGCCGGCATCGGCATGAGTTGACAGGCAAAGGCCCGATCATCC
>JBDSJW010000191.1:0-10923 GCA_039917235.1 Kapaibacterium sp. (SeqCode)
CAATCACCGCTCTCGCTCAGAACCCCCTCCGCGTTCTCTCCCCAAACGGTGGTGAAAATCTTGCCGCGGGATCGCTCGATTCCATACGGTGGACAGGGTTGATCGACGAGGATTCCACACGCGTAAACGTGGAGTACTCGATCGACAATGGTGCGTCGTGGAAGAGCCTCCGAACGAATTATTCAGGCGATGTCATAAGCTGGGGGATACCTGACGCCAACAGCAATCGCTGTTGTGTGCGCGTCGTACAGGTTGCCGGGCGTTGGCGGATTGCAGACAGTGCGCAGGTGCTTCACGTGTCGGGATCGGTGCGCGGCACCGCTATTGCCTACAGCCGCGACGGCTCACTGCTGTTGCGTAGCGACGGGAATGTGACGGAGGTGCTTGACGCGGCGACCGGAGACCTGGTGCGGCGACTCGATCTGGGCGCCGGCCTTATCAGCGGTCGTTTCCTCGACCCAACGAATAGACGGCTTGCTGTCGGGATCTTTCCGAAGGATACACTCGTTGCCCGCGTCGAAATCTGGAACATCAACACCGGTCGGAGTGATGTGCGGTTTGCGGTGCCGCGCCCCTCGGCGCCGGAATATGCGTTCTACAGTGATCTTATCAACTCGATTGCGTTCAGCAACGACGGCCGTCTGCTCGTGGTCTCTGCGAAATTCTCGGTCACGATTTGGGATATCGCGGCGAAGCGCCTCATCGACTCCATAGGCCCGATCCAACAATTCACCGCGCCTTACACATATGCGCACCTGGCGTTCGCACCGGGCGATTCTCTGATCTACATGACCGATGCTGGTGGCACTATCAAGGCGTGGAGCATCCCCCAGCATGCCTTCGTGAAATCCATCCCGGGCACGTTCCTTTCCGGCGAGTTCTCCAACGATTGCCGAACATTTATCGGCAACACGACAGTTGGCGGCAATACGCAACTGTATACCTATGATCTTGACAGCGCCCGTAACACGTTCCTGTATGTACATTCCGGGACTTTCGCAGGTAGCCTTACGCACGACAACCGATATCTGATCTATCGCAACACCGGCGACTCTGTGATTCGTGTGATGGATATGGCAACACGACATGCCTGGGGGGAGTTGTCTCTGCCATTGGCGTCCATGCTGGCCTTCATCGCGAATCCAGCGGGCGACCGGATCGTGACGCTGATGAAGGATGATCGCCGCATCGTCCTCTGGCGGCACGAGAATGCCGATATCTCCGATGCGCCGTTCACGATCACGAATAACACGCCGTTCATCGCGCGCACAGATATGGGCCGGGCAATTGTGGGGAGGGGAGTAGACACGACGATAACAGCTTTGATCCGCAACATCGGAGCTGCGGCAATGACAGTGGATGTCGTCCATATCGCAGCCGGTGACACGACGGATTTCGCCGTTGTATCGGGCGGTGGCCCGGCGACAATACCCGTTGGTGGCGCTCATGCGGTTACAATTCGCTTCCGGCCGGCGGCGCGTGGCGAGCGAACCGCCTGGATTGAAGCGCAGACATCGAATGGAACATTGACGGGCGAGCTGGCCGGCTTTGGCCTGCAAGGGGTGCTGAGTCCGATCGTCGAGAAGATAGATTTCGGCGTCGTGGCCTTGAACACTCCGAACGAACAGGAGGCGACAATCCTTTATAATACCGGTGACGGCGATATTCGCCTGGACAGCGTCGCGCTTATCGATCCCGCGCGAACGCTCTTCGAGGTAGTTGACGTCGGTGGCATCCCGCGCGAGCTGAGGCGCGGTGATTCGCTCCGCATGCGCGTTCGTTTCCGGTCCGCCGTCGCCGGGACCTATCGCGCGCGTCTGGTCACGTGGGACGAGTATGGCCGTGTCTCCTATACGGATCTCGTGGGCGATGCGGGCGGTCAGATGGCGGCGCCGGAATCGCCAGTCATTGCTGGCGAAAGGAACATGCACTTGAGCGTGGCACCGAATCCCACGCGCGGACATGCCATCGTCTCCGTCGTTCTCCCATCAACGGGGCCAATCAGGTTGTTGCTGTATGATGCCGTTGGGCGCATAAAGCTCGCGCGCGATCTTGGAGTTCAGGACGCGGGCGCGAGCCTGCATGACATCGATATTGAAGGGATGCCGCCGGGTGTCTATTTCCTTCAGGCTCTAGGTGCGCAAAGCCGTGTGGCCAGCATGGTTGTAGTGCAACCGTAGAGCGCACCGTGCGGTTGCCTTAGAGTGAGTCTGCACGGTATCGAGCTGATGATGGAATTCGTTCTTCTGCTTCTCAATCAACGCCATGGGGGCACCGCCTTCGCTTTCTTGATGAGAGACTAACCCGGATTCTTTTTTTTATTGCGCTTAAATATCAGCATCGGCCGCGCGTTCGGCATTGCGTTTTAAAATATCGGCGAGATTTTTCTTCTCGATTTTGCTTTCCGCCCATGCAAGCACAAACGGCACCGACATTCGGACTTCAAACGGGTTACGATGAAGTTCCCGCAGTTCCTCTGCAAGTTCCTCCAGCACCTTCGGCAGATCGCGCTGGTCGCGCAGGCGAAGTACGCGGCGGAGGAACCGGAGAAATACCTGTTCGATGCGGAAGGGCTGTTTGCAATTCGCCAGAAAACGATAATAGGATTTGAGCAGATATTCCAGAAGGTCCTCATCGCCAAGCTCGTAATGAATGAGCAACTGTGCGATGCGGATTAGGGAATAGCTCCATTCCCAGTGCGATGACCGATCGCCGGAACCAAAGCTGAGAAGCGGTTCCATCCATGTAAGAGCTTTACGGAATTCCCCTGCGCTGAAATACGTTATCCCGATATGGTAGCGTAATGCAAGGAACTGCGGTTCGGTGAGAGTGCTGCTAAGCCGTTTCATTTCGGCCACGAATTCAGGGATTCGTTGTACCGCGGCCGCGGTGTCGCCAAGCCCCGCATCGATTTCCAGACGTTGTTCCATATAGCGGAGAATGACCTGTCCCTGCATCGATGGATCGGTGCGGAATGCGTCGGAAAATGCCGCCACGCGAAATTCCTCCAACACATTATTTGCCTCGGGATATCGGCTGCGGAGCAGCAGGTTTTCCAGAAGCGCGTTCAATCCCAGCGTCAGATGATTTGTTGATCTGGGATCGAGCCAGGGGGAATTCCGCACAAATGAGAGAAATTCCTGGCAGCAGCGATAATGCTCCCGTAATTCGTAGATCGTCGCCAGATAATTTATCCGCGTATAGAGCAGATTGGCAACGGTGATATACGACGCGCCGGGTGGAATTTCACCGCTCACAATGCCGGGAGGCATCTTCCTTTCCAGCTCATCAGCGGCCTGCCGGTCATGCAGCGGAGGGGTCATCGCAAGGAGATCAAATGCGCGGCGGGAGCTGTTCGTCAATTCCATCTCGTTGATAATCCGCTCAGCCTCGCGATATAGCTCCTCATAGGTGCGGTCGAGTTCCTCCGCGGAACTGTCGATTGTGTGGGAGGCATAGAGGAGGTCACGCCGCCAGTGGTTGACCTGCATCATATGATTGTGGAGATGGTTTGTCTCCGCGATCACCGCCGCTTTGTTCAGTGCCTTTTCGGCCTGGTCCAGCAGGCCCTTGGATTTCAGAATCTCAACATCTCGCAATAGCTCCGCCACTTTGATATTCTGCGACATCTCGCTGTGGTACGACCGGAGGACCTTCATGATCAGACGGTGGAGGTAGCTCTTCGCCACGCTGAAGTGCTCGGAATATCCCTTTTCCCTCAGCAGCTCGCGGAGCGGTTTCTCATCGTAGACCTTCTGCTTTTCGATTGCCCTGAATAGAATCAGGTGCTGTGCATCCTTCCGGTGCGTGGATGCCTGGAGGGTAAAGTGCCGCTTTTCGCTTCTGGTAAGCGATTTCACGAGCTGAAAAAGATCGTCCTGCATATGCCGGCAGTAATTTGGAAACCATAGAATATCAGCCATCAATCTATCAAAATTCCCGATGATGTGGCTATCCCGGCGCCGGGGCTGGCAGCACATGAGATGTTTGAAACCTTCGGCATGGATCGGCGGCTTACGGGGATGGTGTCGTGCGAACAGTCGGGATTGTCCCGGCCGGTTGAGCAGGCTGTGCCGCTGCGTGGTTCCCGGGTGTCTGATACGCCGATTGATGCACGGTTGACGAAAAGCAATCGGGAAGAAGTAAGTGATCATCACTTCATCTATTATGACCGCGGTCTGGCCGCTTGACTCATATCGAATCAACGCAACCGCTTTGCCCTGATCGCCATGCACCGATATATCCTATCCGGGGATGATCGAACCATTGGGTGAGATGGCGGGAGCGCGGATCGTCAGGCAATTCATGAATCGATCAACACGGTGTACCCCGATCGTGGAGAACACCATCAGCGATAGATTATGCACCGTCTCCTTCTCCGTTTTGCGGTTGATCATCCGAAGCTTGTCCTTGGCGTGGCGGCGTTTCTGACGATCCTCGCATTTCTTGCCGCCCCCAACATCCGCCTCCGCCTCGATGGCCGATCGCTGATCCCGGCCGGCGAGAAGAGCCTCCGTGCCAGCGACGAAGCGTCCGCGACATTCAAGTTGAAGGATGTTGTCGTCCTTTCGCTGGTTGCAAGGAACCGTGGGGTTATCAACCGGGAAGGACTGGAACGGGTCGGGAAGATGAGCGCCGAGTTACAGCGGACCGTCGGGATCATCGAGCATTCGGTGACCAGCATCGCCACGCTGCCGCTGCTGGCCGCGCGCGAGGGGGTGATCGATCCCGAGCCGCCGCTTGCCGGCCTGGCGATCGATTCGGCGCGGGTTGCAACCGTGCGGCGGGAAATCGCCTCGCTCGGCCTTGACAACGGCATACTCCTCTCGAAAGGGGGAACATCGGCCGCCATCTACGCATTTGTCCGCTCCGATGCCGACCGCGACCAGTTGCTGGAGCGGGTGGAGGAGATTGCTGAGAGCTATCGCGGAGGGGATTTCGAGGTTTATATCGGCGGAACGGCGCTGGCGCAGGCGGAACTGGGCCGTTCCGTTGCAAGCGATCTCTTCAAGCTGGTCCCGTGCCTCCTTATTCTGCTGATGATCCTGATGTCGATGGTGTTTCGCAACGTCAGCGTCTCCATCATCTCCCTTGCGGAGATCGGCCTGAGCCTGGCCTGGACCGTCGGGTTGATGGGGATTCTGGGGCAGTCGATCTTCATCACCACGCTGGCGCTTCCGGTGGTGCTTATCGCGATCGGCGTCACCGATGATATCTACGCCATCAATCGTTATATCGGCCAGCGACGGAAATTTCCCGATCAGGACAACCGTGACGTGATTGTGGAGGCGTTCCATTCGCTCGGCAAACCGATCATCCTGACCGCGCTTACATCGATGTCCGGCCTCGCCTCGCTCGCCTTCGCGAGCCTGGAACCGCTGAGGGTCTTCGGTCTGTTCGGCGCCTTCTCGATCGGCCTCTCCACCATCTTTACCTTCACCATCGTTCCCGCCATCCTTGCTATCCGTCCTCCCGCGCTCAGGGAGGGGAGCGTGCGCGCCAACAGACGCCTTGCCAAGTTCGCTATCAGCCTGCTTGGGCTTGTTGAGAAGGTGGGGCGCAGGCGGATGGTGGCGGTTGTCCTGGTGCTGAGCATCGGCGCGGTTGCCGTGGCGGTGCATCTCAGGATTGATGACAGCTGGGTGAAGAATCTGGCGCCGGGGAGCCAGGTGGCGATGGGGGATCGGGCGATTAACCAGTACATGGCCGGTTCGACAACGATGGATTTCTCGATCGGCTCCAAAACGCCCGATGGATTCCTTGATCCGGCCACATTCAGGCATCTTGCCGCCATGGAGGAGGCGCTGGGGCGCGTTCCCCGCGTCGGCGCCGTGCAGAGCACATTTACGGATGTCCTCAGGATCATGGCAACGTTGCGTGGCGTGGCGTATCCCGAGTTCAGGCGCGGGATACTGAACAATTCCATCCCCCTCACCCGCGATGACATCGAGTCCGCGCTGCTGGTGGATGAAACCCTGGACCGCCCGCATATGGGAGTCTACATGGCCGATGGACGGCGCAACGCCAGAATGACCGTCTTCGTTCATGAGGCCGATTACGAGCATCTCCGCCCCGTCCTGGAAATGGCCGCGAGGGAGTCGGCCAACGGATCGCTCTCCGCGACCCCCTTCGGCGACGGCTGGATCAGCTACATCACGGTGAAGCTGCTGGTGGAGGGGCAGATCATCTCAATCCTCTTCGCCGCCCTTGCCGATCTCCTCTTTGTGGCGCTGATGCTCCGGTCGATCCGCACCGCCTGCGTCGCGGTGCTGCCGGTCCTTCTTGGCGTCCTGTTCACCTTCGCGGCCCTGACACTTTTCGATTCTCCGCTCGGCATCGCCAGCTCGATGTTCGCGTCGATCGCCCTTGGCATCGGCGTGGATTACTCGATCCATCTGGCGGTGGAGAGCAGGGAGGCATGCAGGCACTCGCCGAACTTTCATGTGGCACTGCGGCGGGCGTTCGCCGAAACCGCGCCATCGATCATCATCAGCGGCAGCACCATCACCACAGGGTTCGCGGTGCTCCTCCTCTCGTCGGTCGTTCCAAACAGGATGTTCGGGTTGCTGGTCTGCGTCAGCCTGAGCATCTGCGCCGTGATGACCCTGATCGTGGTTCCCGGCCTTGCCGAGATGTTCGGCCTCTGGTCCACCGTCAAACGCGCCGACCGGCATGCCACGGTGGTTTCGGCGCGTCCGCGAGGCATTCGTGCTATCGGACGGGCGATATTCGGGCATACGGGGGAGAATGCGTGATACAAATAATTTTTCCATGATGATTATGATTCAGGGATATTTTATCAATATCTTGCGATATGCGAGCGTGACGAGATCCAGCCCCCAATTCCGTATCTACCAACATCGCTTCCCCCGTTTTTTAATTGGTTGATGGTAAGACAGCAAGGGTAAAAAGATGCGAGCAATATCTGCGCTCAGTGTGCAGATATGGTTGCTCATGTCATCTTAACCTGTAGGGTCATTAGTCCGGATTCCGGTATGCATTGCTGCATGCCGTGGGACTCCGCGATGATATGGCTCGCCAGCTGATTCTATACCCTCCACCACGATGCTCTGCCGTTCTCGCCAGCGAGTACTGCCGTGCCCGTGGTTCGGAGTGAATTATCAAGTGAAGGGGAATGTGGTGCCCGCACGATTGATGGCGCACCGATTCCACCGCGCGAACGGCTTTCAAGGAAGGATCATGAGCAGATTACGAACACGTCTTTTCGGTCTATCCCCCGATGAGGCAACATTCGAACGTCGCGGATTTCCCGCCTGCGGCGAACATCAGCGTCGTCGCCTCGAAACCATTGGTCGTACGTTCCTCACCGGCTATCACGCCGCACTCGATGCCCGCGATTCCACCGATCTGCGCCGCCGGCTGGATGGCGTGGAACTGGAGCTGCGCGGCTTTGCGTTTGAGGGGGCCGGGATGGCGCTTGGGATGATGGATATGCTCCTTCCCTGGCGACGTGATCGCTGGCGCTCGTTTGCCGAATCCGAGGGGCAGGCGCATATCTACATGCTTTACGTTGGCCTGGGATGGGCTCTTGCGCGCATGCGCCGCCGGGTGGAAGCCCCGCTGGCGACCCGTGATCCACTCCTCCGGTGGCTTGCTCTCGATGGATATGGATTCCACGAGGGCTATTTCCATTGGCGCGAGGTCTCGGAACAGCATGCGGTTCCCGCCCGCCTGAAGGGCTATGCGCGTCGCGCGTTCGATCAGGGAGTGGGGCGCAGCCTCTGGTTTATCCACGGCGCCGATGTCGCCCGCATTGTCGCATGTATCGGCGGATTCCCGGAGAGCCGGCACTCCGATCTCTGGAGCGGCGTGGGGCTTGCCTCGGCATATGCCGGCGGAGTTGAGAAGGCCGTGCTCGATCATCTTGTGGGCCTCTCGGGCTCGCATTTTCCCGCCCTGGCGCAGGGAGTTCTCTTTGCCACCGAAACCCGGTTGAACGCCGGAAATCTTCTCCCGCATACCACGCTTGCCTGCCGGACGATCTGCAATATCTCCGTGGAGCAGGCCTCGGCGATGGTGAATATCGACCGGCGGGAGCTGCGATACGACGCGGCGGAGCCGGCCTACGAGATCTGGCGGTCGCGGCTTCAGTCACATTTTTCTCCGCAGGCGGAGCTTCCCACGCTCTCTTCTCCGCTTGTTCGGCCGATTGCATACCACGATACAAGGAGCCTGGAATCATGAGCCATCCCACATTCGTTCAGCGCACGGGCCGTCGGTTTGCCGCCCTTGCCGCTGTGGCCGGGATCTACTTTGTCGCGCAGCAGCCCACAATCCCCCCATCGGAGATGACGGCGCTGGCGAATCAGTTCCATTTCACCAGCTACCCGCTTCCCGAAGTTCCGGGGAGCATCCATAAGATGGTGCGCGCCGTTCATCCCAGCCTGAACCATATGCGTTCATGGATATCATCAGTGGGTGCCGGCGTGGCGCTTAATGATATTGATGGCGATGGGCTGGCGAACGATCTCTGTTACGTCGATCCCCGCACCGATAATGTCACGGTTGCCCCGGTTCCCGGAACGCCCGCGCGCTATCAGCCGTTTCTGCTGAACCCCGCGCCACTCCCCTACGATCCATCCACCATGGCGCCGATGGGGGCGCTTCCCGGCGATTTCAACGAGGACGGGTTAACCGATATCATGGTCTACTACTGGGGACGGAGCCCTGTGCTCTTTCTGCGGAATGATGACCAGTCCGGGGCCATCCCCACCGCCGCCTCTTATACGCCGTCGGAGCTGGTGACAACCAACGAGCGATGGTTTACCAACTGCGCCACAACCGCGGATCTTGATGGCGATGGTCATCAGGATATCATCATTGGAAATTACTTCCCCGATGGCGCCGCGATCCTTGACGCAAAGGGGGCCGGCATCCAGACGATGCAGCATTCGATGTCGCGGGCATTCAACGGTGGCACCAAGCACATCCTCCTCTGGGCCGGCGTGACGCGGAACGCCAACCCCTCCGTCCGTTACAACGATGCCGGAAGCGTCCTCTCCACCGATGTGGCTCATGGCTGGACGCTGGCGCTTGGCGCCGCCGATCTGGATGGCGACATGCTGCCGGAGATCTACTTCTCGAACGATTTCGGCCCCGATCATCTCCTTCATAACTCATCCACCCCCGGACATCTGAAGTTCGAGATCCTGGAAGGGGAGCGTGGCCTTACCACCCCGCGCTCCAGGGTGATGGGGCGTGACTCGTTCAAGGGGATGGGCTGCGATTTCGCCGATGTAAACGGGGATGGGCTGCTCGATATCTTCGTCAGCAATATCGCCGGTGAATACAGCCTGGAGGAGAGCCATTTCCTCTGGATCAACACCGGCGACCAATCGAAGATCCGTTCAGGAATCGCTCCGTTCGTCGATCGCGGCGAGGAGATGGGGCTCTCGCGGAGCAGTTGGGGCTGGGATACCCGGTTTGGCGATTTCAACAACGACGGCGTTCCGGAGGCGCTTCAGGCAACCGGCTTCGTCAAGGGAACCAAAAATCGGTGGCCGGAGCTTCACGAGCTGGCAACCTCCAACGATCAGCTTCTCTCCGATCCCCGCTGCTGGCTTGAGCTGAAGCCGGGGGATGACCTCAGCGGCGATCAGATCAACCCCTTCTACGCCTATCATTCCAGCGGCCGGTACTATAACGTGGCCGCCGCCATCGGGCTGAATCGCCGTTCGGTATCACGCGGCATCGCCACGGCTGATGTTGATGGCGACGGCAGGCTGGACTTCGCCGTGGCGAATCAGTGGGATACCTCGTTCTTCTACCACAACGACGCTCCGGCGGTCGGCGCCTTTCTGGGGCTTCATCTGGTGCTTCCGATTTCCGAGACGGAGGGATTTGGGACCTATCCCGGACATCCGAACGGTGCGGTTCGCGGTCGCCGGGCTATCGGCGCGCAGGCGCTGATCCATATGCCGGACGGACGGAAGCTGGTGGCGCAGGTAGATGGTGGCAACGGTCACTCGGGAAAGAGAAGCCCCGATCTTCATTTCGGGCTCGGCAATCTTCCGGCCGGAACGCCGGTGGTGGCGGACATTACATGGCGCGATGGGAACGGACAACTCCATAAACAATCTCTGAATCTCCTGCCGGGATGGCACACTGTCATGCTCGGATCGGTGCAAAACGGAAGGGTGGCATCATGAAGACTTCTATCTGGGATCGGACGGACAGGCTGGCGGGGCTGAGACGGTTCGCTGTTGCGATCACGGTTCTCAATATTCTGGGGCACTTTGTTCTGGGCTTCGAACAGTCCTGGGCACAGCCGCTGGTGGCGCTTGCCACGGGCTATGGCCTGGAGATCCTTCTGGAGCTGATCGACGCGCGGCTTAACGGCCGGCCGTCGCGCTTCACCGGCGGGCTGCGCGCGCGTGTCGATTTTCTTCTGTCGGCGCATATCACGTCGCTGGCGTGCAGCATGCTTATTTACTCCAACAGCCGGCTCGGGCCGGTCATCTTCGCCACCGCGGCGGCGATAGCCTCCAAGGCGATCATCCGCATGCGGATCAACGGCAACATCCGGCACGTCTTCAATCCATCGAACCTCGGCATCACGATCACGCTCCTCCTTTTCCCTTGGGTCGGCGTGGCGCAGCCGTATCAGTTCACCGAAAATCTCGACGGGCTGCTGGACTGGGCGCTGCCGGTTGTGCTGATCATGGCCGGCACATTTCTCAACGCCCGGTTTACCAAGCGGATGCCGCTGATCATCGCCTGGCTTGCGACCTTTATCCTTCAGGGGGTGGTCCGCGGCCTCATATTCGGCACGCCGATTCTTCCGACGCTTACCCCGATCACCGGCGTTGCGTTCCTGCTCTATACATTCTACATGGTCACCGATCCGGCCACCACCCCCAGCAGCAAGCGTGGGCAGATTCTCTTCGGAGCCGGTGTGGCGCT
>JBDSJW010000192.1:0-2745 GCA_039917235.1 Kapaibacterium sp. (SeqCode)
CCCGGCGCGGCATTCCCGACAATCATTTCGTGAACCATCATTCTCTGTCAGGACAGAACAATGCCACCACACCCTCAGAAAAAATCAAAAGTATTTTTTTTGATTTAATTTCCGCGATCCCCAAAAACAGAGGCTATCATGGGCTCGGGTCCGTTTATGGCGGAATCGGGTCCATTCATGGCGCTTCCGCGTCAGCTCCAGGATAAACCCGGGTCCCTTCATGGCGATTCCGGGTCCGTTTATGTCCGTTTCGGGTCCGTTTATGTCTGGTTCAGGTCAGGTGCGCGTCAAGATTTTCGGCGCGTATCGGGGCAGATGCGTAAGAGCTCCGCGCTGTTATCCCCGTCCACTCTTCTTCTCCGGCAATCCCTGATGATTGGTGATGCCGGGGGACACCTTCACGTAGCTCGTGAGATGGTGGCACAGGAGGACGTTCGACCTCATTGCAGGAGTTACGGTAGTACCCGCCGGCGTTGTCCGTGAGAGAATGCTCTTGGTGGATTATGGAGGTGATGACCGATCGTTGCGACAGTCCAGGAAGCGAGCAGGGATTTCATGGAGTTCCTGAGATCACCACGGGTGATGGTTTCTGGCACTGTCGCAGTTGGTCAGGGTGGTCGGCAAACGGTTCCGACGAGGGAGTTCCTTCGGAGGGCATACGCGCTGGTGGATGGTCCTGGCGATCGGCTCAAACGCAAACGCGGGCCATCGGTTCGCCAACCGATAGCCCGCGTTGATACCACGCAACGACGCCGGCCGAAGCACCTGACGCTTCAGCCAGCATCGCTTTCATATACGCTATCCGCCCCCTCATCTCACGAGCGCCGCTCGTCTCTTCCCTTCTCTCCCCGCCGACGATACTCCCGGTACATCCCGCTCTGGAGCGCCGGACCAGATCTCTTCCGCTTTGAGGCTGACGCCCTCAGCGTCCCGATCCCCGAACTCCGCTCCTCCCCATTCAGATACGCCGCGATCTGTGCCCGCGTCGTCCTCCACTGACAGCGATTCTCCGGCCGCGCGATGTTCCGCGACCGGATCGCCTGCTCCGCCATCAACCGCTGTGCCGTCGATCGATCGCACCGCATGATATCGGCAACCTCACCGGGGTTCAACAACTGAAGATCCGCTTCGACGACTGCCTGCAACCGGTCATCGTCGGTTGGCAAATCCGCTGTCGGAGGAATCTTCCCATCATCGGCCCGATGGCTCGACCGTGTCGATATCGTGCGCCTGGTCATCGTAGTCTCTTGAGATCGTCACTATCAGATCATATCTTCGGCTCAGCGCTCTGTCAGCCGGCTGAACAACGTTAGCTCGGGCAACCGCGTCAATACAACCCCAGAACAATCTGTAACCAGGAGTCCGTATGCCACCGCTCCGCACGACGAAGAAATGGACCAGCATCCGCTACGCCATCGGCTACGTTGAGGACCGCAACGGCGTCGCCTGTCTGCGCTACAAGGGGATGCGGAAATCGACCGGCTATGTCTGGCATCCGAACAACCGGGCGAAGGTCATCGCGATGCTCGACCAGTGGATCACACAGATGGAGCATCCTGAGCTGACGCCGGAGGTTGAGGAGACCGAGCCGCAATCATCGATGACGCTCTACCGCGCGATCGATGAGTTCCGCCATCGCTACTACAGCAGCTTCTCACTGGCGAAGCGGGATAATTACGACCGGGCGCTGAACTCCTACATCGTGGTGGATATGTCGCTGCACAACGTCTCAGCGGTCGAGACGATGCTGGCATCGCGCAACAACAAGGTGGAGCTGGCGCCGAACACGCGGAACAAATATCTCGGCTATCTCAGCCTCTTCTTTGATGAATGCGTTCGGACCAAGTGGATCGAGCGGAACCCAATACAGGGGATCGGCATCCCACACCGGATGCAGAAGATGGAGATCCTGATCTTCACCCAGGCGGAGGTCGATGCGATCGTACACGAAGCCGAGAAGCGGACCGATGGCCGGGACTATGCCCTCCTCTATCGTTTCCAGGCGATGACCGGCATCAGGATCGGCGAGACGTTAAAGCTGTGGCGGGAGGATATCGAGGACAAAGGGATCATGGTCCAAGGCAAGGGACGGCTGCCGCGCATCGTGCCGATCGATGTGATCCCAGGGCTGCGAGACCTGCTCGATGAGATCCTTGCTCTTGAGAAGACAGCGGGCACGCGCCAGCACGGCACCGAGGGAAAGCTCTTCCGCTGGACCGATCCTGGAAAGCCACGGCTGGTATTCAACGATGTCTGTACGGCAGCGAAGGTCGATCGTGGCAGCCGGACGCTGCACACTCTCCGAGGAACGGCGGGATGGTGGATGGAGAACGTATTGGGATGGGATGAGCGGACAATCTGCGATGTGCTCGGCCAGGAGCCGGAGACGCGGAAAAAGCACTACCGGACGCAGCCAAGCGCAGCGGAACTGGAGGTGAGGATTGCACGGAGGACGGGACAGTAGATATACATAACCGTCTGCAATCCCGCTTCCCATCAAGCAAACAAATCACTCGGATACGTCCGATTGGTCGGATATCACATTGAGCAAAGATTTCATCAGTGAAATATACTCCGTGTAGCGGCTCTTCAACTCGGCATCTTCGAGTTGTTCCAGAGAACATTCAATGATGGCGATATCATCGATATGGGATTGCGCGACATTCGGGTAGTCAATCTCACGCTTCTGCATGTAGGTATGGCAGAGCGAATCCAGAGCACTCGAAGCGTGATCGGCCTCCAGCT
>JBDSJW010000193.1:0-11940 GCA_039917235.1 Kapaibacterium sp. (SeqCode)
TCCCGGAGCGGCTTGCGGGGCTGGTGGATCTGTTCGCGTCCGATGCGATCTCCTCCAAGAACGTAAAGGATATCTTCGCGGAGATGCTTCAGTCGGAGCGGAGCGCGGAGGAGATCAGCCGGGAGAAGGGGTATGTGCAGATCAGCGACAGCGGTTTTGTGGAGGAGGCGATAGCGGAGGTGCTGGCGCGGAGCGCGGCGCAGCTCAGCGCGTATCGGAGCGGCAAGGTGAACCTGTTCGGATATTTCGTGGGGGAGACGATGAAGTTGACCAAGGGGAAGGCCAATCCGAAGATGGTGAACGAAATTCTCAAACAGCGGCTCGACGAATAAACGCGCCGCCGATGTGCGCGTCATCTGCATCGTCTCTCATTTCGCGCGAGGGACATTTCAACAACGAAACAGACCACGGCCATGGTGAAGCGTACTCTCTTCCGAGCCATCCCCCTTTCAGCAGTGTTCCTTCTTCTTGCCTTTACCGGGTGCGTGGAGGAATCATCAACCATCGTCACATTCGACGAGACGCTTCTATCGACGACGTTCGATAACAAGCTGCTTGCGCCGGTGGCGATCTATCGCGACAATGCCGTGCTGGACACACTGCCGGCGCGGACTTCCCGCACCTATCCGATCAACCGCAAAGGCCCGGTGAGGCACGCATGGATGCCGATAGCACCATACGATCAATTCGGCAACAAGGCGGGGGTGGAGCCGCGGACCGATCTTGGCGTGCAATATCGTCTGAGCGCCAGCTACACGCTGGATAACGGATCGGTCAAGGATGCATCGGGAACATCCCGCACCATCTTCACGCCGCTGGTGGCGAACTACGGTTTTCGGGATGTCCGGCTGATTGTAAACTATCAGACCAACGACCAGGTGATCACCAACTACCTGATCCCGCGCGATGCCAGCGTGCAGCTTACGCAAGCCCCGTACTTCTACTGGAACAGCGAATCCAACGTGAGGCTTGAGGAGGTCTCGGGGTTCAACTACTACATGTTCACCCGTAAGGACACGCTGCCGGGACGATCGCTCGAACTGAATTCCAACTATCAGTACGAGGGTTCCGGCCGGACGAAAGCCCTGGTTGTTCAATAACTTCCATCAATCATCGAACCGCACCGATGCGAACACGACAGATTATCCTGGCGGCATGCTGTGCCGCGCTGACGCTTGCCGCCGCCGCCGAGGCGCAGGAGCGTCCCCCCTCTCACGAGGATGAACCAAGCACGATCGGCGTGGTAATCGGGGTAAAGACCGGGCTTCTGGTAACGACGCCACGGCAGATATTTCCAAGCGTCCGCATCGGCGATTCCTTCAAGGGGACGGCGCCGTTGTCCAGTTCCTACGGCACGCTGGGGAGTGGCTATCGCTACGGCCTGGATTTCATATTTCCGTTCAATGAGCGGATAGGGATGGCGGTGGAGCTGGGGGTACAGACGGCGGCCGTGCGATGGAATCCGGTAACCGGAAGCGGGCATGATGATCCGGCGATGCGCCTGGAGCTTCAGACGATGCAGGCGGCGATCTCCTTTCAGGGAAATCTCTACCACAACCGCGCGGCCTTTGCCGGCGCCGGCCTTCGTACTGTATACCTGACGGGGGGATTCGATCTTGGGATAGGAAGCATTGCAAATCGGGTCGAGGGGCCGGCCTACGCCGATTCCACGGCGCTGTCGGCCGCGGCGGTCGGGAGCTTTGAGAATGGGGAACCGTTCCGCAGGCTTGTGGCATTTCGTGGCGGCGCGGGGGCGCGACTGGGGCTTGGCGGGCATATGGAGCTTTCGCTGGAGGCCGCCTATGCGCTGGCGCTCAACCCGGTGTTCTCCAGTGAAGTCGTCCACGACAACAGTTTTACATTCGATAATCTCGCATTGCAGGTCGGTCTGGGATATCGATTCTAACATGGCTCCGCAATGAGTCTGAACTGAATGATCTGATCGGGCGGATAGTGCATCACTGATCATGCTCGTCGATCAGCTCTAAACGTCGAGGGCCTCTCCAGCTAATGCCGGAGAGGCCCTTCGTCTATTCATCCTGTCTCCTCGGTCAATCCCGATGGATTACTGGGCGGGGATCACTTCGATCATTACCGTGCGGTCGTAGTAACGGCCTTCCGGGGTCTCGTTCGTGAACGGGGCACGGGCTGGATCCTCACCAAAGCCGTAAGGGTCGAAGGTTACCGTGCGGCCCATCTTGCGGAGCTCATCCTGGAGCACGTTCTGGGTTTCCATGGCGCGCTTGGAGGAGAGATCCAGGTTGTAATCCTCAAGGCCGATCTTGTCGGTATGTCCGTGGATCACGACCGTTGCGTTGTTCGGGATCTTCGGAGCAACATCCTGACGGAGGAAGCTCTCGTAGGTCTGCACCGTCTTCGACTCGTCGTACTCGAAGAGGATCGAGTAGCGCTGTCCGGTGACCGGCGGAGTGGTCAGCTTCGAGAGGCTGAAGGTCTGCTGACGCGTGATCGTCTGGTTGTCGTTCGTATGTGCGGTCACAGTCGCGGTATAGGTGCCGGAGCTGCTTCCCATCAGCATTGGACGGGCGTCGATACGCTGGTTCATGCTGTGATACGGGCCGTAGGTCTGCGTGTAGCCGTTGCCGTTGACTGCCACCGAGTAGTCGGCGAGCGGAGCTGACGAGGTAACATTGATCACCAGGTCATTGTCAGGCAGGCTGCTCTGACGGGTCTCGATCGTAACCGGGCGGAGGAGGCTGAGGTCTTCCGACTGAACCTCGACGCGACGGTTTTCCTCGGCCACGAACGGAAGGTCTTCCTTCGGCGTGACGCGGGTTCCGGAGGCATTCGGCGTGCGGATAACACCCTTGGTCGAGATGCGAGCGGCATCGATGCCGAAGCTGCTGACCAGGTAATCCTTCACCGAGTTTGCCATTGTAAGAGCGTCCGACTGGCTAGGGGCGCCACCGATCAGGGTGATCTTCGCCGACGGGTTGTTGCGGAGACGATCGCCGTAGATGTTGACGGCATTGTAATAGACGCTCATCTGACGCTGCGAACGGTCGAGCGAAGCGCTGCCGCCGGTGCCGGGATCATTCACCAGGCTCTGCTCACGGAAGCCCTGAGCCTGCTGGTTGCTGAGGCTGACATACTTGACCGGGAGGCTCGTGGAGCTCGGCTCAAAGAAGAGATAGTTACGGAGCGGGAACATCTCCAGCGTCGTGCGCTCTTCGGTGATCGCGCTCGGGGCGCGGAGTGCCAGGTCAACCGTCGGCATATCGGAAGCTGCCTCGACATACGGAGCCGGAGCCGCCGGAGCCGAGCCGAACTTCAACTCGAAGCCGCCGCGGATGGTATTGGTAACCCAGGTATCATTGCGGTCGGCGGTTGTGCTTACGTTGCTTGCGCGCTGCGCCAGCATATAGCTGTATTCCAGAAACGGGGTCAGATACCACTTGGTGTTGCTGGCGCTCTTGCTGTTGAGCAGGATGTCGTAGCTGAGGCCACTGCTTACACCATATGTAAACTTCTTCATGCCGTCGATATCCTTGCCGGTGATCGTAGGGCTGGTCTCATCTCTGGGGATGAAATCATACTTGCTGCTGATCAGGAAGGAAAGGAGCGGCCCCGCCGCAAAGTGGAAGTTCGGCGATCCAAGCTGAAGCTGGAGCATCGGCTCCACCGAGAAATACGTGTTCTTTGCGCTGAAGCGGACGCGCGAGTTGCCCGGGACGTCCCAGTCGTTGATATCGACACGCCGGTCATCAACGCTCAGGCGGAGCTTGCCGCCGAAGAGGCCACCGGGGTTATATTCCGTAAGCGCTCCGAAGTAGAATCCGAGCGCGGTGCCGTCTATGATATCTTTCGTCGTGAACTGATCAACACCCGGCTGGATGGCATTCAACGACTGCGAGCCAAGCCCGCCGAGGTTGAAGTTCATACCGCCGTGGATACCGACGCGCCACACTGCGCCGTCATATACCTTCTGTGCGTGTGCGGTCGAGAGGCCGCCTAATGTCACCAGTGCCATTCCGGCAAAGGAGGACCGAAGCATGTTTTTCAATCGTTTCATAGCCATTTAATCTCCCATAGTAAAGTTGAGCAAGAGCTTATGACTCAACCTGCCTCAAGGCGCGTGCCAGAAATTTTATTGTAGATGCTCCAGCGGCGTTTTCAATCGGAAACATCGCGCGGAACCTGTGGGGAACGGGAGATGGGGCGTGTGGGGAGCGGATGCTCCGCGGTGGATGGCGGGGGATCAGAGCAGACGCTTTATCATCTTGAGCTGGTTGGCGTGATTCTTCATGACGGCGTAGGCCACATCATCCATCACCATCTTGATGATATGGACGCCAAGCCCGCCGCGAAGGCACTGCTCGAAATACTTCTTCATGTCAAGCACGGGGAGATCGCTCGGGTCGAAGCTCTTTCCATGATCGGTCAGCGCTATAACAAATCGATCGCCGACAGTGGAGATTTCAACTTCGAATGTATTGGCGGGATTGCCGGCGTATGAGTGCTTGATGATGTTGGTGCATGCCTCATCCACCGCCAGAGCCAGGCGGAACGCGGTCTCCTGATCGAAACCGAAATCGATCGCTTCGTCCTCCACCCGCTGGCGGATATCATGAAGCTCCTCGGTTCGTGTCCCGAACTCCTTCTTGAAGCGCACGGTCTGATGTTTCTCTCTCTGCATGGCGTTCGCTTAATCTAAGGAGGATGAGCTGTCGAGAAATTTCTGGCGGGCCTGATGCTCCTCATCGTAGATCTCGTAGAGCATTGGAAAGCCGAGAAGATCGAATACATTATAGACTTTCGGCGACATGGCGACCAGTTTGATATCCCCATCGTTTCCCCGCACATCCTCCACAAACGCCATAAACACGCCCAGCCCCGCGCTGGAGATGTAAATCAGATCGCGGAAATTGACGATGATGTTGAAACGCTTTTCATCAAGCAGGTTCTGGAACGCCTGTTCGAGCTGGGGCGCGGTGTGCGCGTCCAGATAGCCGTTCAGGTCTATCACCTGGGCCGGGGAACTTTCACGGACTGACAAGGAAAACTGGCTCATGAACCGCTATGATAATTAAAAGTATGGTCCAACGATAATCGATCGATCATTCATCGCTCACTGCCACCGGAGGATCACCAGCGTGCTGTCGTCGGCCTGCGGCTCGGTGCCGCAGAATTGGTCGATCTGCTCAAAGATAGCATCCCGCATCGCAAGTGGGCTTGCTCCGTTCCCCGCCGCCGCAAGAGCGGTCTCCATCAGCTTCTCGTAGCCGTACTCCTCGCCGTCGGTCGCGCGCGCCTCCGGAAGCCCGTCGCTGTAGAAGATCGCGTAATCGCCGGGGGAGAAGACGAATTCCTCGACCTCCAGGTTGCGATCGAAAAGCGCCGGTTTGCAGATTGCGAGCCCCAGCCCTTTCGATCTGCTGTAGGTTCCGCTTCCATCGCGGATCAGGAGCGTGGGACAATGCCCTGCGCGGGCGATACGGAGCGTTCGGCGTTCATCGACGATCTGGGCACACGTCATTGTCGCGAACCATCGTTGATCCAGGTTGCCGTGAAGCGCTACGTTCGTCTCCGCCAAAAGTTCCTTCGGCGAGGAGCAGCGGCCGGAGAGCGCCTGGATGATTCCCTTGATCATTCCCATGTAGAGCGCGGCGCTGGCCCCCTTGCCGGAGACATCCGCCACCACGATCCCGAGCGTCTGATCGCTGAATGTCACCACGTCGTAATAATCGCCGCCGACGATGCTGGCCGGCACCGACTCCGCGTGGATTTCAAAGAAGGGGCTCTGCGGCAGGAGCTTCGGAAGCAGTCGCCGCTGAAGGTCCAGCGCGATCAGCATCTCCTGCTCCAGCCGCTCCCGCTTCAGCGATTGCTGGATCAGCCGTGACTGCTGGAGCGCCAGCGCGATCTGGTCCGCCAGCGCGGTCAGCACCACCACGTCGTCGCGATCAAAACCGTTTACCCGCTCCTTCGCCACGAAGAGCGTTCCGCGGAGATCATCCCCCACCTGCATCGGCGCCGCGGCGATCGAGCGTATCTCCTGCCTCCCCCCCTGGCCGCTCCATGCAAAGCCGGTCAGCCGGTCGATCACCTCCACCCGCCGGCGTTCGGTGACGGCGTTTCCAATCGATATCCCCTTGCCGACGGGGGCCGCCATCAGCGCCGTGGCAACCTGCGACGGGATTCGCGGCGCGCTTCCCAGGAGTATCTCACGCCCCTCGCCATCCCGCTTCTCAAGCCAGACCGCGTAGCCCGATGTTGCCTCGCAGGCGATCGCGATCGCGGTATCGATAAGATTGCCGGAGTCCAGCGATTGCGTCAGCAGCCGGGCGAAGTTTGCAAGCGAGGAGACCTCGGTATTCCGCCGGTCGATGGCGTCGGCCGTTGGGAGGGCGAAGAGTGCCGTGACGAAGATGATCATGTTGACGAAGGTGGCCGAGAGGCCGAGCCCCCAGATCAACGGGATCAGCGCCGGGTTGATGGTGAGCATCCCCGTTCCGGCGTCCGAGGTAAGCGCGATGCTCATCAGCGTGCCGACCGCCGGAGCGCCGATAAACGCAAGGCCCAGCAGTTTCAGCTTCTGACGCTTCCGCAGGTTCAGTATCCATCCCCCCTGCACCGCCATCACAAACCCGAGCGCGGAAAAACCGCTGGCGATGAATGTGAATACCTCCCCGCTTTTATCTTCATGGGAAATGGGGATCATCTGCGCCACCACGGCCAGCAGAAAGAGCCCCAGAAAGTAGAACCGCGACATCCCCGACGCCGTGCCGCGGGTCCGGTAGCGGAAGAGCTGCGCCATGTTTTCGGCGATCAGCGGCAACGCCAGCATCACGATCAGCCCGGCAACCCCGGCCGTGATATGGGAGAGGAGATCGGCGGGGAGCTCAAGCTGCGTAAGCCGGATGGGGACAATCGTCACAAGCCCCAGCACCACGCAGGCGATCAGCGTTATCAGCGTAAGCCGGACGAAGACCGCGTATGCCTGCTGATTCGATTCCAGATCCTTCGAGCGGAGGATGCGGAGGGCCGCCGGGATCAGCGCGACCAGGGGAATGATCATGCGAATCCGCGGATAGGACGCCAGCCCTCCCCGCTGCCCGGATGCCGCGAGATCGTAGATAAGCAGCCCAAGCCATCCGGCGATGATGCTCCCCATTGCAATGGGGAGCGCCGGCCGGCGGGGCTTGAGGATTTCGTATTCCACCTGAGGTCGGCGATCGTTCATTGCGTTCATTCTTCGGGGGTTCCGGCGGGATGTTTCGATGGGGAGGGCCGGACAAACATACCGGCGGCTCATCCGTCAGTATACAAGGCTCGTCATCAGGCGATCCCAATCGGGCATCATACCGGCAATAATGTGGATTTTTCGCGATCCGAGGACCATCGCCAGTAAATAACGCTGTTTGCGGGCCGATCTTACACCCCGTGACATTGCTATTCGGCGGCGAAGTGGTAAATTTCTGATCGCTGTAATTGAAAGAATCAGCATCGCCGGCTTTTTCAAGGATTGATCAGGAGCGTTACTTGTATGGCACGAGCAAAACAATCGAAGTATATCACTCTCTCGAACATCTGTGAGATCTGTTCCAAGCCCACCAAGTTCGAGCTTCTGGGCGAGGCCGTGGGCCAGGAGGAGGGGAAGCGCTGGGCGAAATGCTCCAAGTGCCATCACACGATGATGATCGACATGATGGTGATCGAAGGGGAGCGGCGTGCCGCGAAGGAGATCAATGTATCGGTGGAGGATTGCATTCCATACTCCCCGAAGAGCATCTACACAATCGGCGATGCGATCTACCACAAGACGTGGGACGATATCGGCACGGTGGTTTCCAAGGAGCTTACCTCCAGCGGCAGCCAGGCGATTGTGGTGGCGTTCAGCAAGATCGGTGAGAAACGCCTGGTGGAGAACCTGGGCTAGGGTTATCCGGCGCGCCGGTAAGGCCCGGGCCATGGGATACAACCCCATTCCGGTTGGAAGAGAAAGAAGCATATCGAAATAGAGTACCCGATTTCAATTTTCAAACATTTAAAATCGATCGCGATAGGAGGAGGTGAAAGCACTTGATCGGAGTAACCGTGCAGGAGAGCGAGTCAATCGACCGCGCATTGCGCCGCTTCAAAAAGAAGTACGAGCGTTCCGGCGTCCTGAAGGAATTCAAACGTCGCACGTCCTATACGAAGCCCTCAATCAACAAACGCATGGCGCGCATTAAGGCGGCTCGTCGCCAGATGCGGATCTCGAAAGAGATGCAGTAGCCCAGCATCGTTGAGAGATGATAACGGGACGCCCGCAACGGCTCCGGCCAACGGCCCGTTCCGTTAAAACTCTGAGAGCTCTGCGGCATTCTCCACTGGGGATACTCCCCGGAAGTGCTCGCCCGCTTCCATGAACGTTCGCCGGCAATGATACCGCGATTTCGCGGCCGTTGCCGGCGTTTCTTTTTCCGGCCGTGAGCTTGGAGTCATATGGGAAGATTCGTACCTTGAAATCGGCTTCGCCCCGATTTCTTGGGTGTACTAGGCCCTGTCTAATAACCGGGTTGCAAGCCGGTGGCGAGCGATCAGCGCCGCAGGCGAGGCGTGCGACCGAGGCGTAGCGGCGCTACGGCGAGCGAGCGCAACGATGCCTCCGGCGGTGGACGCCGCCAGCCGAGCGCAAACAAGGTTGTCAGACATGGCCTAACATCGTAACTACTCAGTGGATCATTGGAGGTTCGGAGCATATGAGCAACTATGCAATGCGGTCGGTCGGTGATAACGATTCGATTGTTGTGGACCGTCTGGTGCTCAAGGGGAAGGGAATTCTCGAGCTCTGTCTGGAGCAGGGAAAGAATCTCTGCATGAAGGGGTTCATCGATTGTCAGATCGAAAAAGGGGGAGGGTACGTTCCAGTGGTTGAACAGATGGTCAGCTATATCGATCGCCAGCTCGAACAGGTTGATGACCGGACGCGTCGCGCGCTCCTTCTCGATCTGCAAAGCTACGCGGGTGAACAGCTACGACTACATACGGTGGAATCGCCCCCCATATCCGGCACGGACTGAGGTTTTTACCGAAGTCACATTCAACAAATGCATTCCGCGCCGCAGTAAGGAGACCTTCTGCGGCGCTTCCGTTCAGGGCCATCGCTCAGGTGGCCGAGGGAATACCATAAGCGGAGAATCGCGGTGAAACATGCGGGAGGCCAGGCGCTTGAGAGCATCGGGGAACTTCTGGAGGCGATTCGCGCCCACGCGGGGCTTTCCGAGAAGAGCCGTGGGGTATTCTACCGTCGCTCCCGTGCCTTCCTCCATTTTCACGAGGACCCGGCCGGACTCTTCGCCGATATCAGGCCGGAGGATATCTGGCTCCGCTATCCCGCCGGCACCGCCGCCGAACGCGAGGTGCTGCTCGGAGTGATCACCGGAGCGATGGCGCCGGTCGTGAAAAGCGTATAACAGGCACTACGGATGCTCAGACTGTTCAACGCCGCGGATGACCTCTTTCAACAGTCTGATAAGAATAACGAAACAACGACGCACGATATCATAACTTCGAGAAACGCTTTATGCCTTATCCATTCAGCGAGATAGAACAGCGCTGGCAGCGCTACTGGAGCGAGCACGGAACCTTCCGTACTGATGTTACCGATCACTCCCGGCCGAAATATTACGTGCTGGACATGTTCCCCTACCCCTCCGGCGTCGGGCTGCATGTGGGACATCCCGAAGGCTATACGGCAACCGATATCCTTGCCCGCTACAGGCGCCATCGCGGCTATAATGTTCTCCATCCCATGGGCTGGGATGCGTTCGGCCTCCCCGCCGAGCAGTATGCGATGAAGACCAATATCCATCCGCGGGTGACCACCGAGCAGAATATCAACACGTTCCGCCGGCAGCTCCAGTCGATCGGATTCAGCTACGACTGGTCGCGCGAACTGAACACAACCGACCCTGCCTACTACCGATGGACGCAGTGGGTCTTCCTGAAGCTCTACGATACCTGGTTCGATACGCGCGTCGGCAAGGGGCACCCGATCTCGGAACTGGTGGCGGAGCTGGAGCGGAGCGGCTGCGCGGAACTGCCGATGCCGGCTGGCTGGAGCGGCGCGGACTGGGGCTTCAGCGCCCAGGGCTGGCGCGATATGGACCCGCTGGCGAAACAGGCCGTGCTGGCGAACTTCCGCCTGGTCTACGAGGCGGAAACGCCGGTCAACTGGTGCCAGGCGCTGGGATCAGTATTGGCGAACGAGGAAGTGGATGACTGGCAGGAGAAAGGCTTTACCGTCGAACGCCGCCCGATGCGGCAATGGATGATGCGGATCACCGCCTATGCCGATCGCCTGCTGGATGGGTTGAACGGGCTGGACTGGCCCGCCTCCACGGTGGAGATGCAGCGGAAATGGATAGGCCGCTCCAACGGCGCGGAGATCACCTTCGTGACCGAGGATGGAGACCCGCTGAAGGTCTTTACCACCCGCCCCGATACGCTCTACGGTGCCACGTTTATGACCGTGGCGCCGGAGCATCCGCTGATTGAGAGGCTGACCGCTCGCGATCACCGCGCGACCGTGGAGGAATATCGTCGCCAGGCATCGCTGAAGAGCGAGCTGGATCGGCAGGCGAGCGAGGAGAAGACGGGCGTCTGGACCGGCAGCAACGCCATCAACCCGGCCACCGGCGAACGGATACCGATATGGACGGGCGATTATGTGCTGGCAAGCTACGGCACCGGCGCGGTGATGGGCGTTCCGGCCCACGATGAGCGCGATTTCGCCTTCGCGCGGAACTACGAGCTTCCGATCCGCCCGGTGATCGAGCCGTCCTCCGATGACCCTGATCACGACTCCGTTCTGGCCGGCAACGCATGCTATACCGATGCCGGACGGATGATCAACTCCGGGGAGTTCGACGGGCGCGATTCCAACGAAGCCAAATGGGCCATCGTCGCGAAGCTGGGGGAGGATGTGGCCCGCAAGACCGTGCAGTACAAGCAGCGGGACTGGCTCTTCAGCCGCCAGCGCTACTGGGGGGAGCCGATACCGCTGGTCCGCTACGACGACGGCATCATCCTCCCGGTCCCGGAATCGGAACTGCCGCTGGTGCTCCCGGAGATGGAGGAGTTCAAGCCATCCGGCTCCACGGAATCGCCGCTGGCGCTCGCCACCGACTGGCTCTTCGTTCACGATCCGGTCCACGGCCAGGGTCGCCGGGAAACCAACACGATGCCGCAGTGGGCCGGCTCCTGCTGGTACTATCTCCGGTTTATCGATCCCACGAATGCCGCCGCGCCGGTCGATCCGGAGCTGGAGCGCTACTGGATGCCGATCGATCTCTATATCGGCGGCGGCGAGCACTCCGTGCTCCATCTCCTCTACGCGCGCTTCTGGCACAAGGTCCTCCACGATCTGGGGCATGTCTCCACCGATGAGCCGTTCCGTGGCCTGATTCATCAGGGGCTGATTCTGGGGGAGGACTCGCAGAAGATGTCCAAGACGCGCGGCAACGTCGTAAACCCGGATGAGGTGATCGCGGAGTTCGGGGCCGATTCGCTCAGGCTGTTCGAGATGTTCATGGGGCCTCTGGAGATGACCAAGCCGTGGTCCACCAAGGGGGTGGAGGGGTTGCGACGCTTCCTGAACCGCGCGTGGCGGATGATCGCGGGGGATGAGGAGGCCGATGTTGTGGTGAAGATCTCCGACCGGCCGATGACCGCATCCGAGGAGCGCGTGCTGCATGGAACAATCCGCAAAGTGACCGAGGATATCGAGGCGGTCCGTTTCAACACGGCGATCTCCGCGATGATGGTCTTCGTCAACGAATTCATCAACCTTGAGGAGAAGCCTCGCCAGGCGATGGAGGCGTTTACGATCCTCCTGGCGCCGTTCGCCCCGCATATCGCCGAGGAACTCTGGTCGCGCCTGGGGCACGATGGCTCAATCACCCTGGCCTCCTGGCCGGAATTCGACGCGGCGAA
>JBDSJW010000194.1:0-6081 GCA_039917235.1 Kapaibacterium sp. (SeqCode)
TCGGCGACGGTGATGCGCTTTATCATCGACACGGTCGCGGCGGAGCCCCGGAAGCTTGATAGCGCAAGGCTCTCGATGCTCCTCTCGAGCGCGAAGAAAGGGAAAGCGCGCGCGCCCGAATCACGGAATCGCAAAAAGGCGAAGCCTGATGGGATGGCCGACGGCGCAGAGTTCCCGCGCGAGATACGGCGGCGCAGCTCCAGCGTCGCTTACATGCCGCTAACAATGAAGCCCCCCACCATCTACCGTCATCAGGGATACATCATACCCGGCGACAGCATCACCATCATCCTCGACCGCGGTGAGGTCTACCAGCTTATCGCTACATACGATCCCAACTCCTCCTGCGATCTTACCGGCTCGCTGATCGAATCGGACAAGCCGGTGGCGCTCTTCAGCGGCCATAACTGCGCCTACGTCCCTGATCCCACCCTCAAGGCGTGTAACCAGTTGGTGGAGCAGATGCCCCCGATCGATACCTGGGGAACCAGCTTCAACGTCGGGAAGTTTCTGGGCCGGAGCAGTTGCATGGTGCGGGTGGTTGCCTCCGAGGATAGCACGGCGGTCTATGAGAACGGAAAGAAGGTGGCGACCATTAACGCCGGCCGTTTCCACGACAACCCCAATGTGACCGAGAGCATTGCCATCACCACCAGCAGGCCGGCGCTGGTGGCGCAATACTCCAAGGGATTCGACAACGGGGATGATGTGGGCGATCCGATGATGATCGTGATTGCGCCGGTCGAGCAGTATTCAACTTCCTACCGCTTTACAACGCCCATCCGTGGCCACTGGCATCATTACATCACTATCGCGGCTCCCGCCCGGCTGCGCGATTCCGTCCGGCTGAACGGAGTGCTTCTCGCGGATTCCCTCTTCAGGCCGGTTGGCGACGGCACGTATTATATCGGCCGCGCCGAGGTTCCCTATGGAGCGTATATCGTCTCCGCTCCGGGGCCGTTCGGTCTCTACAACTACGGTTTCGGGTACTATGATGCGTATGGCAATGCCGGTGGATATACGTTCAGGAGGAGATGATCCGTGGGGATGCCCTCGGGCCGCGGGCGTTGCGGGGGCGGCTTCCGGGGGATGAATTATCGCATGGTATCGAATGATCCGTGTGGAGGAACATCGGGGGCCATCGTGATGTCTCGAAGGGGAATTCGCTGTTACGGCAGCCTGGCGGGGCTCACTTCATAACGGGATCATTCCCATTCGGACTTTATCTTTACGGTTTCGTGCATGGGGCCGATGGTTACGATGCCACGGCAACGCGGGCGGCTCCATGATCCCCGATCCCGGTAAATAGCGACGATTGGTTAATTCATGCGGATCAATCCCGCATAAAAGCGACATTTGTGGAAGGCTCATTCGTCAGGCGTTGTTCCGGTGGTTCCTGGAAAGAGATAACAGACTGTGGAAGGCCGCCATCCGTGGCGTTGTCCCTGAACAGCCTGTGAAGAGAAGATAGTCGATTCTCAACAGCGGATTTTTCATGCAGATGATTCGATATAGCATACTGGCGATCATCGCGTTTATCGTTCTGCCGGCCCTGGTGGCCGCGCAGCCCGCGGTCGTTCATCGCACCGATTTCACGACGGAGGGGAAGGAGTTCTGGCTGGTGTTTCAGAAGAACTTCCGCGACTTCACGACCGACGACAAGACGCAGGGGCTGAAACCGGCCGATCCGCTCCAGCTTGAGCTTTTTATCACATCAAGTGAGAACGCTCACGGCTATGTGGAGATCCGCGGGCTCCGCTTCAGAAGGGATTTCACCGTCACGGCCGGCAAGGTCGTTAACCTGGTGATCGATACCGCGGCGCAGGTCAGGTCAAGCGAGCAGATCGAGGATCTGGCGGTGCATATCGTCTGCGACCAGCCGATCGCCGTCTATGGCCTCAATCGTCGTTTTCAGACCACCGACACCTATCTGGCGCATCCGGTGAACGTCCTCGGGACCAGCTATCGCGCGATGTGCTTCCGCTGGCTTCAGAACGATCTTCTCTCGCAGGTAGCTATCATCGCCACCGAGGATGACACGCATGTCAAGTTCACGCCGACGGTAAAGACCCAGAAGGGGAAGCCGGCGAAGGTGCCGTTCGAGGTTGTGCTCAATCGCGGCGATGTCTATCAGGTGATCCCGAAGTACGATCCCAATTCCCCGTGCGATCTTACCGGCTCGCTGGTGGAATCGGACAAGCCGGTGGCGGTCTTCAGCGGCCACAACTGCGCCTATGTCCCCGATCCCTCGGTCAAGGCGTGCAATCTTCTGGTCGAGCAGATCCCGGCGCTCCGTTCCTGGGGGCGCCAGTTCTTTGTGGGAACGCTGGCCGGACGTTCAAGCGCGCTCCTGCGCGTTCTGGCTGATAAGGACAGCACGCATGTCTTCGAGAATAACAGGCTGGTTGCCACGCTGAATGCCGGGCAGTTCTACGAGAACAAGAACCAGTCGCAGCATACGATGATCACGAGCGACCAGCCGGTGCTGGTGGCGCAGTACTCCAAGGGATTCGATAACGGCGATGATGTTGGCGATCCGATGATGATCGTGGTTGCCCCCACCGAGCAGTTCCTCTCCGGCTATCGGTTTGCCACGCCGGTTCGCGGCAACTGGCACCATTACGTAAACCTGATCGTGCCGACGAAAACGCTGGAGGATATTCGGCTTGATAATTCGCCGATCGATCGGCGGCAGTTCAAGCCGTTCGGCCTCAGCCTTTATTCCATTGCGCAGATCGAGGTGCCGTACGGCACCCACGTCATCGCCAACTCGGAGCCGTTCGGCCTCTACAGCTATGGCTTCGGCTATGACGATGCCGCCTACGATGCGTACGGCAACGGCGGCGGCCAGTCCATGGAGCAGGTGATTCAGTATCCCGATACCATGATTCCGGTGCTGACCGCCAACAACGTCCGCGCGCCGGGGCTTCCCCCCGCCATCTCCGCAATCGCGCGCGATGACAGGGTGAACGACAAGGGAATGGAGCAGGTGACGGTGATCGATCAGGATAACCTGAATCCGGTGATCAGCCGGTTCGAGCCGGGCGCCCCGCAGGTGCCGATTACACTGGGGATCAAGACGCCCCGGACCAACGCCTATGCCCGTTTCAGGCTCCGCGACAAGGCGGGAAATACCGGCACCTACACCATCTGCGCCATCTACGACGAGCATGGCGACTCGATGAAGATATCGGTCCTCAGCGGCGATCAGAGTTGCGACTTTTCGAGGAATACGTTGATTGGCGGCTACGTGAAATATTCGGTGCTCGATAATAACGTCGATATCCCGGTCGGCTCCGATCCGCTGAACAACCCGGTGGTGCTGCATGGAAATCATGGCGCGCCGGTGTTTGGGTTCGGGGCATTTGCGGAACGTCCGTATCAGGGGAATATCTATCTGACCGCGCGGGCCGGGTTTGATATATGGACCGCCAACGCCATCGGCTATCGCGATTCGCTCGGGACCGCCGTTGATGGCACACGGGTATCCGAGGAGTTCCGCCTCCACAGGCTGGAACTGCTGCTGACGCTTTCTCCCGGCATTCAGTACTATTTCGCTAATCACAAGGCGTATCTCTTCGGGCTGGCAAATATCTCTCTGCCGCTCTATATCTCCGAAAAATATACCAGGACAATTCTCCTTCCGGGGAATTATGTCTACGGCGGGATGAGCGGCGAGCGGACGGATTACGATGGAAGCGGGCCGTCGGGTTTTCCCATCGTTATTACGCCGGAGACCGGAATTGGCGCCACGGTGGAAATTCAGGGGGGATGGAAGGCGTTCCTGGAACTGGGCGCCGGATACTCGCTGACGTCGATCTCGCCGGGCAGAAGCTGGAATGTCAGCTATCTTTTTGGAAGGGGAGGCGCCAGAATAAAATTCTGATCCGCATTTCAGGGCATTTGAAATGCCCTGAGAATTTTCCCGGAGAAACGTGTTCATAATGGCGTAGGGCATTCAGCCCCGCGCCATTTTTGTTTTGAGAGCCCTTGAAATATATTCGGTGAAATAGTTAAGGCTATTCGATTTTGAATATTCACCTACCATCATTCCGGCTTATCCAATGCGTTGAACGCTACCCGTCTACAATCTGAGCGGTGCGATATAATCTTGAAATGCCATTGCCGATGATCGGCAACGGAGATTGATCGCGGTTGAGGGTAAGCTCGTAAACGTATCCGTCCACGCCCCAGGCAACAACAGCGGTTTTATCTGCCAGGCCGTCAACGGCATGCCTTCCGGCGCACGTGAGGGGAGCCGGCCACGCGCTCAAGTCAGGCATGTGCTGCTCAGTTTGCATATCGGGTGGGAACGGCCACGATAATTCGATGCAACGGAGATATGGATGTCGGATGTCGCCATCCGCTGGTTGCCCGCGCGCGCATTGCTCGGGACGGCTTCCCAGTGCCCATCTCTATCCCGATAGCCCTTCCCTCCTCCGCCTCTCGCCAATCGGATTGATGACGCCCATACATCTCCGGAATACGCTCCGGGATTGGGATCCATCAATAATTCCCGAGGGGGTGGTGATGCTGTTGAAAAAGTATTTCGCGATATCTGTTGCACATAATGGTCAGCATGCGGCGGCGAGTGGAAGGAGAATCCCATCAAGATATCAGTCAATTGCCGTGATCGTGGCAGCCTTTGCCCTCAGCAGGATGCTGACCGCGGCAGCCGGCGTTCATTTTATCATTGATATCCTGCATGTCTCCCACTTTGCCGACCCGGTTCTGCTGCGCGATCATCTGCTTCAGACGCTGTTGTATCTCCATACGCAGCCTCCATTTCTGAATATGGTTATCGGCATTGTGTTGAAGATCTTTCCGGATTCCTACGGAACCGTTTTTCATCTGATATGGATGGCGATGGGGTTGTTTTTCTCCATCGTGCTGCACGAACTGATGGTTGGCATGGGGGTGTCGAGATGGATAGCGTTGCTGTTGACGGTGGTATTTGTGATAAGCCCCGCCATGATTCTGTATGAAAATTATTTCTTTTACGATCACTTCCTTCTTGTTGGTGCCACGGTAGCCGCGTGGCTGCTGTATCGTTACCTGTCGGCGAAAAAAATATATCTGCTGGTGCTTTTCTTCAGCGTGATATCCGCGATCGTGTTGACGCGGAGTCTGTTCCATATCGCCTGGATGGCGTCCGTTATCATTATGCTGCTGGTCCTGTGTCGCGATGATTGGCGGCGGATTCTCCTGGCTGCGATTATTCCGTTTATGCTTGCGCTATCGGTCTATGTAAAAAATCAGGTCGTGTTCGGGAGCTTTTCCAGTAGCACATGGCTTGGGATGAGTCTGGCCCGCATCAGCACGCAGCAGCTTGATTCAAACGAGCGCCAGCGGATGGCTCGATGCGGTGAAATATCGCGGATTTCGCTGATTCCGGCATTCTCTGAATATGATTATTACAGAAATATCATCGGAAAGTCTCCGGCTGCCGGGATTCCAGTGCTTGATCAGGTTGCTAAATCCAGCGGCAATGAGCCCGTGCTGAACTTTAACAATATCGATTTTATAGATATATCTCGCCAATATGAACGTGACGCAAAACATGTGATTGCAACGCATCCCGGAGTAATCGTTAAATCGGTGTCGCTTGCATCATTCTATTATTCTTATCCCGCCAGCACGCTCTATTATATGGTGGACAGCAATCGTGTGAATATCGTCCGATACGAGCGGCTGTTTGATATTTTTGTCTACGGTCAGTTCTATGATTATCAGCATGCTTCACTGAAATCCAGCGGGCCTGACCAGTATGGTGTGCCGAAAATATTCAAGGTGAGCCTGTTCCTTCTGATTGGATCGCCACTGCTGATATTCTACGGATTTCGTCTGTTTCGTCGGGGATTGCGTCTTGGTAGCGAGGGACGGCCATGTACGATTACACTTGGCTTTATTCTCGGCACAATTCTCTGGATCATGGCTATCGGAATTCTTCTGGAGGTCGGTGAAAATTATCGCTTCCGGTATACAACGGAGCCGTGGATTTTTCTTCTGCTGGGCCTGTTCCTTTCCAATCGTCCGTGGAAAAGAAATGCCGGGAGGAAGGGGGGCGTGCGGGATGATTCC